>NZ_LWGG01001129.1:0-908 GCF_001635365.1 Oleiphilus sp. HI0128
CCGGAAAGGCTACCTGCCCTTTATGTGTATTCATATGTTGCGCCCGGCGCGTGAAAATAATCTGAGGCTCTGGTTCGCGGGTTAAGGGAACTAGAATACCTGCCTCGGGTAACTCTTCGACAATATTTTTTGGCTGATGCTGCTCGATTCGCGCTCTCAGTAAATTAATTATTTGCATTGGGGATTAGAGGTTCCAAAACTTAAGTGGCGAATAAGGAGCTCGTTGACAGATCTAGTAAAAAAGCTCACTCAGATAAAGATCTCAAGTTGTTTACTAAGCCAAACTTTAGCATACTGCCCCCTCAATAAAAATCACTGGTGAGAAACCTATGAAATTCTGCAGTCATTGTGGCGACGATGTTGAGAAAAAGATTCCTGAAGATGATAACCGACAGCGTTACGTCTGCTTAGGCTGTGAACATATCCATTACCAGAACCCGAATATTGTTGCCGGCACCATTCCCACTTGGGGCGATAAGGTATTATTATGCAAGCGCGCCATCGAACCCCGTTTAGGCTATTGGACTCTGCCAGCGGGTTTTATGGAAAACCAGGAAACGACAGAAGAAGCCGCTATGCGTGAGACCTGGGAAGAAGCAGAAGCGAAGGTAAACCTAAAAGGCTTATTTACTATGATCAGCGTCCCGCAGATTGATCAGGTACATATCTTTTTTCTCGCTGAACTAAAACAGGAGAGCTACGCTGCAGGTCAAGAAAGCCTAGAAGTAAAACTCTTCGACGAACAAGATATCCCCTGGGATGAAATCGCTTTCCCAACAGTTAAACGCAGTTTGAAGACGTTTTTCGAAGACCGAAAACGGGGCACTTACGGTGTGCATGTCAGTGATATTTTCCGCGAACCACGTGAGATCCCTGAGCATGTTGCAGATTTACTTGATTAAGACCAG
>NZ_LWGG01001130.1:0-7374 GCF_001635365.1 Oleiphilus sp. HI0128
AAATACCAGCCTTTTAAACACTGACACCAAGCCCTACTACTTCGCTTGTATAATCTGATACTCCCCTCGTTTTTCTATCACTAGTGAGTTTTGGTTCTCATAACTAACATGAAAAAGAGGACTATTTTCTTCAAAAGGCCTATCTTTAGCGTACACATGTACCGAGATCTAATAACAATGAACAAGAAGTCTCTCCTGTATCTATGGGAAGAACGAACGCTCTTTATTGGCAGGCTTGAAGAGCCACTGAACTTATCCCAAGGCGCTGCAACTCTGACCCTGTCACTGGGCGGTCCTATTAAAGTTGAGTCAAAAGATCAGAACATTTGTTTTGAAAGCACATGCGTATTACTAAAACCGGGCTGCTCTGTAACGATAGATACACAACATCAGGTCATCGCAAATTGTAATCTAGATGTTATGGGGCGGGACTTTAGCGCCTTATCCGACCTCTGCCGCGATATGGGCCAAGGGGTTTTTAGCGAGTTTGGCAACGAACAATTATTCAGACAGTCTGTTATTGATATTTACGACTCAGAACGCTCCACGAGCGAAACCAAATATGAGATTGATAGCCTATTCAAAACATGTGTAAAGAAGCCTTTTGACAGTGATAAACGCGTATCTAAGGTAGTCGATTTGATCAAGGATTCTATTGACACAAACCTATCTATTGAGAGTCTCGCTGATACAGTGAACTTGTCAGTACCTGGACTCACCAAAGTCTTCAAAAAACAAACAGGCGTACCCATACGCAGGTATCGTCAATGGCATAGGTTATTTGTCACCGCAGTCGAAATCAGCAGAGGAAAGAGTTTAACCGACGCCGCCATTGATGCGGGTTTTGTCGACCTATCTCATTGCACCCATACTTTTAATATGATGCTAGGCATGAAGCCGTCATATTTTTTATCCCAACCAGAGCGAATTATTGTGATGACTGAAAATAAGCAGCGCCTATCTTGTACAAAAAATTGAGCGAGTCAGACTCTAAAGCTCATAGTAATCAGTCGCCTCAGCGAGGGTTGGGACTTTCTGTCTACATGATGAGGTAGTTTTATATCACTCCCTGCTCACGCAGCCATTGCTCACTCCTAGCCATACCTTCTTCAAGGCTAACTTTAGGCTGATACCCTAGCTCTGCACTGGCCTTATCATGGATATATTTAGCACTAGGCCTCGATAGCATCGCAACGGTAGAAGGATTTAATTCTGTACGTTTACCGAAAAGATGAGCCATTCGCTCCGCGGCAAAAGCGATAGGATAAAGCAGCTGTTTGGAAAGTGTTCTTGCCGAGTCCAAACCTAACATTTTGGCTAAAAAAGAAAAATACTCCTGATTACTCACCTGCCCCATGCCTGATAGGATATAAATCTGTCCGATTGCCTTGTCTGAGTTCAGTGCCAAATAACAGCCCTCAACCAAGTCATCAATATACACTGGGCCGAACATACCTTCTTTCGGGGCGATGAATTTCTTTTGCTTCATCATGTCAATTGGCGTCACGGTCCAGGGTCGGGAGCCCGGACCGTAAACATCTGCAGGGCGGATAATGGTGGCATCCACTTTTCCTGCATTGTTGTAGTTCAGAACCAAATGTTCACTAGCCAGTTTGGAGTCTGAATATTTCTGACCGCAAGCCCTCAAGGCAGTATTTTCATCCATTGCTCCGGTGTGACTTAAGCCCAACGCGGCAACGGAGGAAAAGTGCAGAAAGCGCTTTTTGTTATCACACTTTGCCGCTTCATCTAATACAGTCTGCGTACCCAACACATTAACGCGCCAGGTTTCCTCTTCTGTTGCAGCATTAGAGACCACTGCAGCCGTGTGAATGAGGGTGTCACAACCAGCTAGCATGTCTCGCCATCTCTCTGGCTCAAATAAATCAGCTTGTATGATGTTTTGTTCCTGATTGGCACTTAGATCAATCCCACAGGTCTCGATACCTTTTTTATTTAGGCAACGCGCCAGACTTTGTGCGATAAAACCTTTTGCGCCGGTAATAAATACTTTCTTCATTGCGGCCTGCCTATTATTTTTGTTGTTTCAATACGTTTCTGACAATCGAATCAATATAGAAATTAACTAGCTTTACGGGAATCAGTCTGTTCATCCAATAGGTCATCCGGGCGAGCTTGCCTGGAATGATGTAAAAACGCTTCGATTCCAAGCCTTTCATAATATCGTCAATCGCATGCTCCAAGGTCAGTGCACCGGCTGTAAGTTTTAGCTTCAAGGTAACCGGGTGAATAGTTTTGTGTTCTTCATGCACCATCGGCGTATCAACTTCTGGCGGACAAATCACTTGAACCGCTACACCTTCAGGCGCCAGTTCGGTGCGCAAGGCCTGAGCTAAACCCACCACCCCAAACTTAGAGGCATTGTAAGAGGTATAGGCATAAGTACCGACCAACCCTGCCATAGAAGCCACCAAGGCTAACTTGCTAGGCACTTTGTTTTTCTTCAATAAAGGAATAGTCGCCTGAGCAAAGTTACGAGAACCAAAAAGGTTAACTGTCACAACAGTCTCAAACTCTTTAGCTGGTACAGCTTCAAATAAACCAGTGCGATTAATACCTGCACAATGCAAGGCTATCGTTGGTAATCCCACATGACACGCCGCTTCTGAAACTACTTTAAGCAGGCCATCCAGGTCTGTCACATCGGCTTCGTAATAGGCAATACCCTGACTGGAGTTATGCCTTAGATCCTCAATAAGCGATTTTGCCTGCTCATCAAACTTTAGATCGAATAAGGCCAGGTTGGCACCCGTTTTTACGTAGCGCCGTGCGATTTCCTGGCCAATGCCACTCGCTGCACCGGTGATATAAATCGTTTCTTGATTCATTAGTGTGCTGCCTCTGATTGTTGTTTTTTAGTAGTCATCGAAGCTTCCGGCGCGAAGGCATCCTCATCGATACAGAGTATCTTGGGTAGTCCCCTTCTATTGCATAAGCCGGTAGATTTGCATTACTAGAGCACACTTTACCGCCTTGGGTAAATACCATATCGCGTAAGAAGACCATGCAAGTGGGGCTAAGGAAACTAATAAAGCAGGCTAACGCTCCATACAACACAGTCTATATGAGACTAATAGCGACATTCAAAACCTGAGCGATTAAGAACACCACTAAAGAATCAGACCTCTACTAGCGCTTCTATCAAATACAGCTCTTTAATCTTCTCGGGCAACTCAATTATCTTTCTCGCTTCAAGGTCCATCCAGCCCACCACACAACGATGAACTGCCGATAGTTCACCATTGGCCTTATAGATATTTTGTAGCATCTGCACAGTTTTGGTAAAACCAGTTGGCTCACCTGGCTCCACTGTTACGCGCAACTCATCACCTATATTAACTTCGGCTTTGTACTCAGTCTCTTCCTTAAAAAGAACGGGGCCTACATTATGTTGCTTAAACCACTTCGCCGTCATACCGATCTCATTAAGAAACGCAACTCGAGTATGCGCACACAGATCAGAATAAGCAGAATGCCTCATATGCTGATTCGCATCACAGTCAGCCCATCGCACTTCAATAGTCTTTTCATATAACGCTTCAGTTTGCTTGCTCATAACGACCTCTTTACAACGAGCGATCAAAAAATTCGAGTTCAGTATGCAGGCAGAGAACACATAAATACAATTCATTATTATTATGTATGCTATGATTTTAAATCATACCAATAGCTGTGGGTTAGCCTTGCTCATGAATCTAGTCACACTTCGCCAGTTCGATCTGAATAGCCTTGTAGTATTAAAACTGTTGCTGGAAACAAAGCATGTCACACGGGCGGCAGAACAATTAAACCTCACACAATCAGCAGTTAGCCGAACCTTGGGTAAACTAAGAGAAGCCTTTCAAGACCCATTACTTGTGCGCTCTGGAAAAGGTTTATTACTGACTAAGAACGCTGAACAACTGCTTCCCTTAGTGAATCAGGCACTCGAGCAAATCAGTGTTTTACTTGACCCTATCGAGTTCAGCCCTAAAGATTACGAAGGTACCTTAAGACTTGCAACGACCGACTATGGCACTAATAACCTATTACCAAAATTAGTTCCGCTATTGCAAGAAGCCGCACCAAAGTTAAGTTTATCAACAGTTGATTGGCGCTCAAGCCTACTCACTGAGCTTGAACATAATCAGGTAGACCTGATGATTGGTGGCGTCACCTCTCCACCCGATAACATACACCAACGCATCGTTGCTCAAGATAACTACGCAGGCGTTATCAGGAAGTCTCATCCCTCTGAAGGAAAGATAGACTTACAAGAATATATTGGTATGAACCATATCGTAATTAGCTCCTCAGGCACCAGCAAAAGTCCGGTTGATGACTACCTTAAAAGCATTGGTCAACAACGAAAGGTCGCGCTCACGGTGCCACACTTTTTTGCTGCGCTGGAAATCATCGCCGCGACCGATTATATGATTCTGTTACCCAGTGGTTTTATTCGACGTTATGTCGACCAGGATAAGTTTACCGTCGTTAGCGCTCCTTTCCCCATTCCACCCTTAGAGATCGCCATGTTTTGGCACGCACGGATGCACCATGACCCAATGCATCGTTGGTTCAGACAGTTTATCTATGACAAACTTTATGCGCGGCATGATAGATATAAATAACCACATATCGAGACATATTCCTTGTATCACGTCAGTAAGAAACAATGCCGAGCAACTCACATTACTGGTCTAAATTTCAAAGTAAAATGATTTAGACACTGCTTAGTTAGGTAATAAATTCATGAAACATACTGTACTTTCTACCGTTCAATATTTGATGGTCACATTAAGTATTTTTTCTACGACCGTCTCTGCTGAGCTTGAAGCCTATCGAACTGACCTCCCTCCGGCCCTGGACGATAGCGGTTGGGACTTAATGCTAGAAAAAAATGGCATCAAGGTGTTTACCCGCGACTGGCCGGGCAGTGACTTTATTGCCTTTAAAGCAGAGCAAGTGGTGCAATCAAAGCTATCTAATATTGTTGCCAATTTCTCTGATATCAAGACCTTCCCTGAATGGGTCAAAGACATGGTAGACGCATATGAAATCGAGCCCTTTGACGATGAACGTTCCAGAAAAATCTATATGAGAATGGGTTTACCCTGGCCACTGGCTGACAGAGATATCGTCGCAGGCCAGCAACTAACACAGGAAACTGATTCAAAAGTCGTTCGAATTAAAGAATGGTTTGAAGGCGATGCTCTACCCAAAAATGAAGGTGTTATTCGAACACCTAAAGTTAATAATGAACTAGTACTGATTCCTGAAGGCAACGAGAAAACCAGAATCGTCTGGCAAGGGCATACTGAGCCGGGTGGTTTTATTCCGGCATTTATTGTGAACTTTCTATTGGAAGATGTCTTCTACGAATCTGTCTTAAACATGAGACATCGTTTTGAGTCACCTGAATTTCATAAGACTTCTGACTGGGTAATTAACTATAATGACTCGGGAACTGAAAGCTAAGAAAGATGGGATTGCGTTGCCTGTTGGGTTGATGGACTTAGAAGTGCTGAAGACAGACGCCTATTATCTTCTGTTTGATCCAACTTACGACCCCCATACCAATAGCACGCGTTTGCCCAATCGCTTCAATTGTCTCAAGCAATTCCTTCCAAATAACATCTAACCCAGAGTCACGACCAAAACTAAGCATGGGTAGATAACTTTCTGCTTGATTTTCTATCAGGTACAGCAAGTTGATAATAAGCCGATTGTGCTGTTCAATATTGTTGGTCACTGCTTTCTGCTGCCAACGAAACGACAGACGTTTCCAGTGAGTTGAGATACCTTCGAACAACTGATCCTCTATAATTAAGGGGTGGTCGTTCTCAATTACTCGCCACTGATTATCGACTCGTTGCTTCGCCTGCCTGACAGCATTATCTAAAGACCGATCACCATGAAGATAACCCGTCGTTAGGCCTCGATGTTGCTGAATGAATATAAGTAATACCTTTAAGTTTTTAACCAATCCAATATTGGTATACAAGGCCTCAATGTGCTTACGTTTTTTACTGCTCATCGCCTTAACACAAACAAGCACCCCAAGAATAATGGTGACGAACGCTATTAATAAACCTGACAAACTTTACTCCTTCTCTATACTAGCTTGTGAGCGTTCAGCGCGGTCTGCAAGATACTCTGCAACCTTAACTGTCTCATCTGCAATGACGGAATTGTCATTTGCCCTACCTAATAAAGCCTCAACATTTTCGGAGATTTCACGCGTTGCAATATTCTGTTGCTCCGTTGCTGTCGAAATCACGAGCATTTTGTTTGTAATGCTATCGATCATATTTGCGATCGTTCCCAAAGAGCCTTCAAGCTGGTTGATACGCGCAGCGTTATCTTCTGCAGCACGCATTACCTGACAAGACTTATCGGTAACGCCTACCATTCGTTTTTGCACATTATTGATGCTTTCGGTTATTTCATTAGCTGACTCTCTAGAACGAATTGAAAGACTTCGAACCTCGTCTGCGACCACAGCGAACCCTCGCCCATGTTCGCCTGCTCGCGCCGCTTCTATCGCAGCATTAAGCGATAGCAAGTTAGTCTGCTCCGATATATCAATGATGATTTTCGACATCGCTGCGACATTGTTGGTATGCTCCAACAACTCTGTAACCAGTACCTCACTTTCTTTAGATAAACCGACCATACGGCTTATTTCATTTGTGGCAGATTGGGCCTCAGCGATACCTTCAGTTGTCTGCTCACGCGAGCGTTCTATGTCGTCGTGAACATATTTGATTTGTGCCGCTACATCTTCCACACTCTGACTCAACTCAGTCACAGCCGCTGCTGATGAGGTAATCGAAGCCTTTTGCTCTTTTGCATTGGTTGATGCCGACAAGGCACTAATTGAGAGTTCTCTGGCCATATGAACAAACTCAGCAAAGTACTCCTCCTTGCTTTGTTCTGAGCGTTCATGGCTAAGTAAATAATCCTTGAAGGCTTTTAGGCTTTCATCTTTACCTAAACCCTCTAAAGGTAAATCGCGATACTGACTATCCGGAAGTTGAAGCAAATGCGCTAACTGCTGCAATGCCTGGGCAGAAGCACATTGCCAAAGCATCAAAGCAAGAGCAATGACACCAAGCAAGGCAATAAGCAAGGCATTCCAGGTAACACCTGAAATCAAAATGCTAGCACTCACACAGGCAAGGGACATGACAATAAAAACAAAATATGTTTAGGATAACGCCGAGCAGTAGACATAACTTTCTAGACCCATTCTTTTTCCTGATTTAAAGGACAATAAATGTCATCAACATCAAAGAAGGGGCAAAAGCCATGCCCACTAGTAAAATCACATCAAGGCAGACCACTTAACACGAAGCTAATCAATTGTTTTTA
>NZ_LWGG01001131.1:0-1091 GCF_001635365.1 Oleiphilus sp. HI0128
CGATCTGCCCTACGACCGAGACAACACCAGTATGGCAAAGTTCGACATGTGTAGTACCTGTCAGCACGAATATTCCACTCCCTCAAATGCCAAACGCTTCCACTCGCAAACCAATGCCTGCAATGACTGTGGACCACAATTAGCGCTAGTCGATAAGAAAGGTATTCGTTTGCCTCTAGAACAGAATCAGGCACTAATCGATTTTTGCGCCGAACAATTAAAGCAAGGCGCTATTATTGCTATAAAAAGCATCGGTGGTTTCCACTTAATTTGCGATGCCAAAAATTCTGAGAGTATTAAGCGGCTAAGAAAAGTTAAGCAACGCCCTGATAAACCCTTTGCCCTCATGGCCTTGAATACGCCTTCACTTGAGCCCATAGTCGAGCTAGACAGAGCAAGCCTTCACGAGCTGAATTCTTCTCACGCACCGATTGTACTTCTGCCTAAGAAAAGAACTTTAAAGCCTGACTCTAAGCAAGAAGAGGAAGATTGGCTCGCACCGAACCTAAGTGACTTGGGCTGCATGTTGCCTTATACCCCGCTTCATTATCTAATTTTTCATGCCCTGCTTGGCAGGCCAAAAGGAATAAATTGGCTTGAAGAAGCACAAAACTATCAACTACTCGTGACCAGCGCCAACCTTCCTGATGAACCCATAGTTTATGACAACGACAAGTGCATCGAGCAACTTGCCTCATTAGCTGACTTCGCCTTGCTAAACGACCGTGATATTCTCGCGCCGTCTGATGACTCAGTCATTCAGGCAGGTGAACCCAAAGCACTAATCAGACGCTCTCGCGGGATCGTTCCCACCTCGATAGCTTTGTTAGATAAGCAAGCTCACTCTCTTGCTTGTGGGGCCCATTTAAAGAATACCTTCTGCTTAACTCAAGGCGATAAAGCCTATATATCGCCCTATCATGGCGAGTTAGACAAGCCAGAGAACTTCCGCCGTTTCCAGGCTAACATCGCCCATTATCAACACCTTTTTGGCAATAGGATTGATCAATACTGCGCAGACCTTCACCCAGATTATGTAAGTACTCACTTCGCTGAAAAGAACTCGCAGAAAAGCAACTCGCCCCTAATAA
>NZ_LWGG01001132.1:0-935 GCF_001635365.1 Oleiphilus sp. HI0128
CACGAACAAAGATAAGTTGAAGTAACAAAAAGTATCTTTTTATTAGCGTCGTTTATAGATGAGTTTTTTTCCAGTTTTTCAGCAGTATTATCACACTTGTTTTCATTCTTTCGCAGGTTAGGAAATACGTTTATTAATAAAAAAGGCGCTCAAAAGAGCGCCTTTTATCAGCAAAACAAATAACGTCTTAAATAACCGGCGCTAGTGCGTAGGTTATTGAACTGTATGCATATGTACGTCTTGTTGAGGGAACGGAATACTAATTCCTTGCTCATCAAACGCTTTCTTAACTGCTTCGAACATTGTGAAGTGAACTGCCCAGTAGTCCGCCGTCTTAGTCCAAACCCTAACGGTAAAGTTGACTGAACTATCCGCTAATTCAGAGATCGCAATCAAATGCTCAGGATCTTTTAATACACGAGAATCTGAAGTGATCAAGCCTTCAATAATCGCTTTCGCTTTATCAATATCATCGCTATAACCAATACCAAAAACGAAATCAACACGGCGAGTATCCAGCTGGTTGATATTAACCATACTGCTATTTGATAGGGCACCGTTTGGAATAATAACGACGCGATTATCTGCCGTTGTTAGAATTGTGTTAAAGATCTGAATTTCCTTAACGACACCAATATGGCCTTGAGCATCAATTAAGTCGCCTACTTTGAAAGGCTTGAATAGCAAGATCAAAACACCGCCAGCGAAGTTTGACAAACTGCCCTGCAATGCCAAACCAACGGCCAAGCCAGCAGCACCGAGTACTGCAACGAAAGAAGTAGTTTCAATACCAACCATTGATGCAACAGCAATCAATAGCATCATCTTGAAGATGACTGACGCCAGGCTACTGACAAACGAACCAAGCGTTGGATCCGCTTTAGACGTAAAATGCTTTTCAACCTTGCTAACAATTCGATTTATCACCCAAAGAC
>NZ_LWGG01001133.1:0-1217 GCF_001635365.1 Oleiphilus sp. HI0128
ATGAACTCATTGATGGAGAGGCACAAAGCCAACGTTTTGATCCCTTAAATGTCGTGTGTTTACAGACACTTGAATCGACGCAATATACGCCGACATTTCCGGGAATTCCGGATGAGCAGTTTGTGACGGACAAAGCACCCGGTAAAGGCATGATTACCAAGCGTGAAGTTCGCTTAGCGATATTGTCTTTGTTAGAACCGACAACAGACGATTGCATTTGGGATGTTGGGGCAGGTTGCGGTGGTGTTGCCACAGAGCTAGCGTTGTGGGGTAAAGGTGCCCAGGTTCATGCAATCGAGCATCATCCGGAGAGGTTAGACTGCTTGAAGGCGAATCAGCACCGTTTCGCAGTTGAACCAAACTTGTCAATTGTTGAGGGCAGTGCACCTGATATTTGTTCAACTTTGCCCGCGGCTAACAAGGTTTTTGTGGGCGGAAGCGGCGGTCAGTTATTAGACATTCTAAATCTAGCCTGGGAGCAACTACCAGAGCGTGGGATGGTCGTCGCCAGTGCCGTGACCGAACAAACGCGCCAACAACTTTATCAGTTTTACCAATCTCGGTTCAGCGATGAAACAAGCCATGTCGAAACATTTGAGCTGGCCGTTAGTCGCGGCGAAACGCTGGCGGGTGAGTTGTATTACAAACCACAACTACCCGTCACACTTTATAAGTTTGTGAAAGTAGAAAAGACAGCAACGAATGAGGCCTTGGATCATGTCTAACCAGCAGCAGGTCAATCAGAATAAGCTCGGCGCCTTTTATGGTGTTGGCGTTGGGCCGGGTGATCCTGACTTACTAACGATGAAGGCATTCAAAGTAATCCAGAACGCGCCAGTGATCAGCTATCTCAGTGGTGAAACCGGTAGCTCACAAGCGAAAATGATTGCAAGAAACGCGCTGACAGAACGTGAAGAGAGAGCGGCGGATCAGGGTCTTAATGTTCTTGAGGATGTCGTGATCGAGATGCCGATGTCGAAGGATCGTACCTTAGCGAATCACGCTTACGACAGTGGCGCTGTTCGGATAAAAGCGGCGCTTGATGCGGGGCAGGATGTGGCGTTTTTGTGTGAAGGCGACCCCTTATTTTTCGGCTCGTTTGCCTACTTACTTGAGCGGCTTCAGGATGACTACCCCTGTCAGGTGATCCCAGGTATTTCGTCTGTGAATGCTGCTGCCAGCGCGATGATGCAACCGCTTACAATGTTAAAAGAATC
>NZ_LWGG01001134.1:0-1640 GCF_001635365.1 Oleiphilus sp. HI0128
GAAGTAGCGACAATAGGCGGTATGGTGCGTCAGTACCAAATTGAAGTTGATCCGAACCTACTCCGCTCTTACGACATTCCTTTAGCCCATGTTGGCATGGCAATTAAAAAGGCCAACCAGGAAACCGGTGCTTCTGTTATCGAGATGGCTGAAGCAGAGTACATGGTGCGCGTTAGCGGCTACTTGCAAAGTGTAGATGATATTAAAAATATTCCACTCGGTATAAACGCTAATAACACGCCACTGCTTTTGAAAGATATTGCCAAGATTGAATTGGGTCCACAGATGCGACGCGGCATCGCTGAATTGAACGGCGAAGGTGAAGTGGTCGGTGGTGTTGTAGTGATGCGCTTTGGCGAGAATGCACAAAGCGTTATTGATAATGTGAAAGCAAAATTGGAGAGTTTGAAGAAAGGCCTGCCTGACGGAGTAGAGGTTGTAACAACCTATGATCGTTCAAGCCTGATTAGTCGAGCAATCGATAACCTCTACGAAAAGCTATTAGAAGAGTTTATCGTCGTAACTATTATTTGTGCGCTTTTCCTATTTCATTTCCGTTCATCTCTGGTTGTACTGGTTAGCTTGCCTGTGGGTATTCTCACGGCCTTTATCATCATGTATCAGCAAGGTTTGAACGCCAATATTATGTCTCTGGGTGGAATCGCGATTGCGATCGGTGCGATGGTTGATGGCGCCATCGTCATGATTGAAAACGTTCATAAGCATATGGAAAAAACAGAGCTGACAGATGAAAACCGTTGGCAGGTGATTACCCAGGCTGCATCTGAAGTCGGGCCACCTTTATTCTTCTCTTTGTTGATTATTACAGCCAGCTTTCTGCCTGTGTTCACTCTTGAAGCACAAGAAGGCAAGTTGTTTTCACCCCTGGCGTTCACTAAAACCTATGCGATGGCAGCTGCCGCAGGTCTTGCTATTACACTCGTGCCAGTGTTGATGGGCTACTTTATTCGTGGAAAAGTGACGCCTGAACATAAAAACCCGATTAACCGCTTGATGATTGCCATGTATAAACCAGTGATCAAAGGTGTGTTGGCTTTTCCTAAAACGACTCTTTTGTTTTCTGCTGTTGTCTTAGTGGTTGGTTTATGGCCAGCGACTAAGCTAGGAAGCGAATTCATGCCACCATTGGACGAAGGTGACTTGATGTATATGCCTACAACATATGCCGGTGTATCAGTCGGCAAGGCGAGAGAGCTACTCCAACAAACCGATAAGTTGATCAAAACCGTACCAGAGGTCGAGTCTGTTTTCGGTAAAGTCGGGCGTGCCGAAACAGCGACTGACCCAGCACCGCTCACGATGATCGAAACATTCATTCAACTTAAACCGCGAAGTGAATGGCGGGCTGGCGTGACGACAGAAAGCCTACGCCAGGAGTTTGATAGTTTGGTTAAATTCCCTGGTTTGACGAATGCCTGGGTCATGCCAATCAAAACGCGAATCGACATGCTATCAACGGGTATTAAAACGCCTGTAGGCATTAAGATCGCCGGCCCGAGTTTGTCTGAGATCGAGAAAATCGGTAAACGATTAGAAGAAGTTTTACCTGAAGTGGAAGGTACGGCATCGGTGTACTCTGAACGCGTCGCCGGTGGTCGCTATGTAAAGATTGATATTGA
>NZ_LWGG01001135.1:0-539 GCF_001635365.1 Oleiphilus sp. HI0128
CGATCCATGCCTGGCGAAGAAACCTCCAAGGTATACTCTCCGTTTATCGGATCTTCTACATCCATTACACCACTCAACTGACGGCTCACCAGCTCACAATCTTTGAGCTCTATGCCGCTTTCCCTGGCCTGTTCCTCAGTGATATTTTCATCTACTTCACCAGGGACTTCAGTTTCTTGTTTTTCTTCGGTTTGTGCGCTTTCAATAAACACACGCAACACAGAGTGCTTACCCTGGGACATATATTCAATACCCCAACACTCGTAACCCAGCCCTTCAATGACCGGTTCAATCAATTCTTCTAACAGCTTCTTTTTTGCAGACAATGGCAGTACCGTTTTTCATATTTCAGAAACAAAAAATGGGCATAAAGCCCATCACACGAAAAAGCCACCACAACCTTAAACAACCGAGCCTCTGAGTAACACTCAAGAGACCACCAAAGGCGGCTTTTACCAGATTTTTCTCACGCATCGTTGATTTCCACAAGCTAACATCTAATAAATCAACATCAGCAATATTAATCAAAGCAATAAACA
>NZ_LWGG01001136.1:0-1382 GCF_001635365.1 Oleiphilus sp. HI0128
GAAATGGGCTTGGAGGTACTTCCTGTACTAAATAAAATGGATTTGCCACAGGCCGATCCTGAGCGAGTAACCCAAGAGATTGAGGATATTATCGGAATCGATGCGTCGGGAGCGGTTCCCTGTAGTGCTAAAAGTGGCATGGGAGTTGAAGATGTTCTTGAAGCTCTAATCGAAGTGGTTCCACCTCCAGAGGGTGATGTTGATGCTGACCTTCAGGCGCTTATTATTGATTCCTGGTTTGATAATTACTTGGGTGTTGTATCTCTCGTACGAGTTAAAGAAGGCACCTTGCGTAAAGGCGATAAAATCTTAATCAAGTCAACGGGCAAAACCCACCAAATTGATGCTGCGGGAGTGTTTACACCGAAGCGTCATGAGACCGGCATTCTTAGAGCAGGTGAAGTTGGTTTTGTTGTTGCGGGTATTAAAGACATTCATGGCGCGCCAGTTGGTGATACCATCACCCATGCTAAAACTCCTGAAGTAGAGCAGTTGCCAGGCTTTAAGAAAGTCCAGCCACAGGTCTATGCCGCTTTGTTTCCAGTTAGTTCTGATGACTATGAGTCGTTTCGCGATGCCTTGGAAAAACTCACCTTAAATGACGCTTCTTTACATTATGAACCTGAGACCTCCGATGCGCTTGGCTTCGGGTTCCGCTGTGGTTTCTTGGGTATGCTCCATATGGAGATTATCCAGGAGAGACTCGAACGAGAATATAACTTAGATTTATTGACCACTGCGCCAACAGTTATTTACGAACTAGTGATGCGTAATGGTGAGGTTATTAAAGTAGATAACCCGTCTCGTCTACCAGACCCCGGTGCAGTAGAGGAGATGAGAGAGCCAATCGTAGAGGCAAATATTCTCGTACCACAAGAGCATTTGGGGAATGTAATTAGTCTTTGTGTTGAGAAACGAGGCATTCAGAAGGATATGCAATTTCTGGGAGGGCAGGTCTCTCTCAAATATGATTTACCAATGAATGAAGTGGTACTCGACTTCTTTGACCGTATCAAATCAGTCAGTCGGGGCTTCGCGTCGCTAGATTATCACTTTGTACGGTTTGAAACGTCTAATTTGACCAAACTGGACGTTCTAATAAACGGTGACAAAGTTGACGCATTGGCGCTAATTATTCATAAAGATAATGCCCACTCAAAGGGACGTTTACTTACCGAGAAGATGAAGGAGCTAATTCCTCGTCAAATGTTTGATGTTGCTATTCAAGCCGCGATTGGTGGTCAAATTGTTGCTCGGCAAACTGTAAAAGCCTTACGTAAAAACGTAACAGCAAAATGCTACGGTGGTGACGTAAGTCGTAAGAAGAAGCTTCTACAGAAGCAGAAAGAAGGTAAAAAACGAATGAAGCAGGTTGGGAGTGT
>NZ_LWGG01001137.1:0-1234 GCF_001635365.1 Oleiphilus sp. HI0128
TCATCGATACTTTCTATCGATCGGTCATTTACAAAGGCAAACATTGACCCTACCGGAAAAGTTGCAACCACTTCGTAATTACCCTGGGTCATCAACTTACCGGCACGAGGACGAGCCAACGTACCCAAGGCGAGTTCAAGGCCTTTCTGGGAGGTAATCGCGCCAATAGCATCCATTGTGCCGCCAAATTTAACGAATTGGCGTGAAAGTATTGCGCTCAAAAGTACGGCTTCACAGCGCCCTGCTTTAAACTCACTTGCGGCGACCTTTTCGTCAGTATATGCAACAAACCTGATACTCAAGCCCCATGATTGAGCTTTTGGTATTAAGTCAGAATAAAAAGACATAACCGGGCCATTACGCCCAACCGGATCCCAAATACAAAATGTTTTTTTCTCTAGAGAGTATGCAGACGTGCTTGCTAATATTAATACCAGCGCTATTAAGACGTTGTAGACCTTCATTCCGAAAAGAATTCCTTGTTTAGGTTCTTGTTAACTCAAGGTTTGCAAGATTATATCTTCGTTTTTATGGTACAAGTGTCCAGCAAAGTAGCCGTATTTATCATGTAATTGTTATAAGATAGCGATTCACGGTAACTGGCCAGTTATAATAGCTGGCAGTTTTATATCTACTTATTTCCCACACTATAACGAAGTGTTTGTTAGTTCAATACTTATTACAGATTAATATGACAGATTCTCATCAAGCCAAACTAGTTACCATTCTAGGCCCTACGGCAAGTGGTAAAACCTCATTAGCTGTAGAGCTTTGCCGTCAGTTTTCAGGTGAGATAATCTCTGCCGACTCTCGCCAGGTATACCGGGGCATGGACATTGGTACAGGCAAAGATCTCGATGAATACGAAGAAGTCCCCCATCACCTAATCGACATTGTGGAGCCGCAAGAGGAATTCAACCTTTTCGCCTACGCCCAACATTTCTCCACAGCTTTCACCAATATCGTCAAACGCGAACAACTGCCGTTTTTAGTGGGCGGAACAGGGATGTATCTAGATGCCATATTAAACCGTTATGAATTAACGATAGCGAAGTCTGACGAAAAAGCACGTCAGGAAATGGAAAATAAATCAGAACGCGAATTAATCGAGCTATTGCTAAGTTTTGACAAAAATTTACACAACACAACCGACTTGTTAAGCCGAGACCGCATCATTAAAGCAATCGAAATAGCAGTAGCCGACAGCAAAGATCTAAAGCCACTGGAGCTTCCC
>NZ_LWGG01001138.1:0-1219 GCF_001635365.1 Oleiphilus sp. HI0128
AAAATCTTTAGGGCCCGTCGGGCTCACCCTCGCAGCGCTGCTCGTCGCGATTATTATCTGGGCATTAATCGATATTGGCTTAATTAGCATAAGTGAACCCAGTGCTTTCGTCTGGTTATTAGAAATTTTTATATCTGCAATTCTATGTTTGGGCATGAGCTGGTCTCATATTCGGCGCAGGCTATCCGGACAAGTTGACGTAGACGAAGTCTAAGCACCTTTTAGCACTATTTATATATACGGAAATAATGGAGCAAACTCATGTTGAATAAGAAAATCGTAAGCCTTACTGTTCTAGCATCCTTAACCAGTGCTTGTATGACCTATGACCCTTATACCGGTGAAGAAGAAGTATCAAGCGCAACGACAGGCGCAGTGACCGGGGCAGTCGCGGGAGCACTGATCGGGGTTGCAACCTCGAGTAAGTCTGACCGAGGCAAAGGCGCACTTATTGGTGCCGTTGCCGGTGGCGCTATTGGTGGTGGTGCGGGTTATTACATGGACCAGCAAGAAGCAAAACTAAGGCACCAGCTAAAAAATAGCGGCGTAAGCGTTAAGCGTGTGGGCGACGAAATAATCTTAGTGATGCCTGGCAACATTACCTTTGAAACGGGTAAGTCGGATTTACAGGCCAGTTTTGAGAAAATCATTCATTCTGTATCACTGGTCTTAAAGGAATTTGATAAGACTGCAATTGAAATCACCGGGCATACAGACTCCACTGGCGCGCTATCGTTTAATCAGACTCTCAGCGAACAGCGTGCTAACAGCGTTAAGTATGCACTCCAGACTCGTGGCATTGCCTCTGGGCGCATTCACTCTTCGGGTAAAGGGCCACGCTTCCCAGTTGCTTCTAATGACACTGCCGAAGGCCGTCAGGCTAATCGCCGTGTAGAATTAAAGCTACTTCCTTTAGAAAGCGCAGGAAAGTAAAGCCGTCACTTATCGCAATAAAAAAGGGCGCTCATAGCACCCTTTTTTATTCGTAATTTGCGATAGAACTACAAAATTGCACCTAAGCCTTTCTGTAGTAAACCACCAATATCGATACCTGAACCTTGCTCATCAGATGACTTAGAGTCTCCAGAGAAATATTCAATGGCCATCTGTGCGAACTTCAGCACCATATCCGGGCTCAAGCCTAAGGCTTCAAACTGTTTTGTGACTTCTCCTAGCGCGCCTAGTGAACCTGATGCGCCACTTACTTTAGACAGTATGC
>NZ_LWGG01001139.1:0-1085 GCF_001635365.1 Oleiphilus sp. HI0128
TCTTCGAAGAGGTAAGACGTGACGATCAAATGCGACGCACCTGCTTCCAAAAACTCGCTGGCATTTTCATGATTAACGCCCCCGCCAAATTGTAAACCTTGAGGCCAGGCCGATAGTGCCTTAAGTGCTTCGTCCTTATTTCCTGGGCCTAGTGCAATAACATGCCCACCTTGTAAGTTATGCTCCTTGTATAAGGAAGCATAGTAAGCCGCATCATAAGCACTCACAAAATTAGTATCGGCACCTTGGTCATTCAAGCTACCACCAACAATTTGCTTTACTTTGCCTTGATGTAAATCGATACAGGGACGAAACTGGGTCAAAGGAGGCCTCTTTTACAGAATGAGATAAAAATAAAACTGGCGCATATTATACCCAATTAAGCGGGGTGATTCGCCCCATATTGAAGATTAATCCAGTACACCTAGGCTTGTTGCTGTGATAATCTTTGGAGCAAACCTACCTGAAGGACCTTAATTATGAAGAATTTCTCCTTACGTTTTAGCAAAGTAATTTCCTTAGTTTCACTTTTTGTACTCCTTAGCGCCTGCGCAACGGAAAGTAAGCGAGCTATTCAACCAGATCGAGTTGCCAGCTATCAAACAAACTATAGTGGTAAGAAAACAGCCATGGTAGTAGGCAATTTTAATAACCGTTCAAACTATATGCAGGGTCTATTTTCTTCTGGTGGCGATCGCCTAGGTTCGCAAGGCAAGACCATCTTAAAGACCCACCTTCAACAAACGAACAGATTCAACCTTGTTGACCGTGACGCGATGAAAGAGCTTGAGCAAGAAGCTGCCTATCGCGGTCAAAAGCAAAACATTACGGGCGCAAGATATGTCGTTTCAGGCGCAGTCTCGGAGTTTGGCCGTAAAGAAGTTGGTGACAAGCAACTATTTGGTATCTTGGGGCGCGGAAAGGAGCAAATTGCTTATGCCAAAGTTTCCATCAATATCATTGACGTAACAACCAGCCAAATAATCTATTCAACACAAGGTGCCGGAGAGTATGCACTGAGCAATCGCGAAGTCATCGGTTTCGGTGGCACAGCGGGTTATGATGCAACGCTTAATGGCAAAGTT
>NZ_LWGG01001140.1:0-554 GCF_001635365.1 Oleiphilus sp. HI0128
TACCTTCAGTATCGCTATCACTAAGCACTCCATTTATTTCCAAGGAAGGGTCTTCATCATCTTTATCTTTTAAATACTTCGTGCCTGCTTTTTCTCCACCAGCTGCTTGCTCTAGTTGTTCAAGCGCATTTTTTCCCACGCCATCCTGTTGATCTTCTTTAGCCGAAGCCGCTGCACTATCTTTCATAGGAGAGTATGTATTCTTCGAAGCCTTATCGCTACTCTTCTCCAACTCATCCCTTGAGCGCATACTTGAAGGCTCAGTTGAATACTCTTGCTCCAAAGCTTCCACCGACTTCTGCGAAGTTTGCCTCTCTTTTTGCTTAGCCTGTGTTTTATCGGAAGGCTGCCCGAGCTTTTTTTGGGATGCCTTTTCAGCTTGTTTTTGCAAAGGTGATTCTGGCTCTATCTGCTTAGTAGCGGCCTGACTTTCTTTTTTGGCTTTCTTTTCCGCTGTCTCATTCTCTTTGCTCTGCTTCTCTTCAGGACTAAGCTTCTCAAGCTTTGACACATCTTCTTCAAGAGGAGATACTTCCGCCAATTGCCGGGTAGTA
>NZ_LWGG01001141.1:0-8062 GCF_001635365.1 Oleiphilus sp. HI0128
CTCTATTGCTCATGCACAATACCACCGGCATGGTGCTTATCTCGTTTATCACTCTGACCTACCAGGTTTCTCGAGATTAACTCAGCTGCACCTTTCTGTGATAGTACGTACTCACAGACGGAAATTTAGTGATGAGCCTTTTATTGGAATGAGTAAACAGGAAACGCAAACACTGAAGCGCCTGTGCACAATATTCAGACTGGCGGTTGCGCTGACAGCAGAACGTAATCAAGCTGAAACGGATTTCACCCTAAGGGCTCAGGACGAGTGCTTATCCCTTAGTATGGGGAAAGGCTGGTTTGAGGCAAATCCCTTAAATACGTCGATCTTGGAGTTAGAGCAAGACTTGTTACGTAAGCAGGGCTTTCTTCTACTGCTAGCTAAAGATTGACGACTTTCCAACTACACGAGATTCTTAATGATTGTTTTAGGTATTGAGTCATCTTGCGATGAGACCGGTGTTGCTTTATATCATAGTGAGAAAGGTTTGCTTGCACACCAGTTATATTCCCAAGTAGAGATGCATGCGGACTATGGTGGTGTTGTCCCGGAATTAGCTTCTAGAGATCATGTAAGAAAAACCATTCCTTTAATAGACGCTATTCTCAAAGAAGCTGGGCTAGAGAAGGGCGATATTGATGCGATTGCCTATACTGCAGGGCCGGGATTAGTAGGAGCGCTGATGGTCGGTGCTTCCATTGCGAATGCCTTAGCGATGGCGCTTGATATCCCCATTATCGGTGTACACCACATGGAAGGACACTTACTGGCGCCGATGCTAGAAGATAGTCCACCGGAATTCCCCTTTATTGGTTTACTTGTATCGGGTGGCCATACTCAATTGGTTTCAGTGCAGTCTATTGGTGAATATGAAATTCTGGGTGAGTCATTAGATGATGCGGCAGGTGAAGCCTTTGATAAAGCGGCGAAAATGTTAGGGCTCGATTACCCGGGAGGTCCCCGAATTGCGAAACTGGCTGAATATGCCCGAACAGAGCTTGGTGGAACACCTTATCGATTTCCCCGTCCAATGACAGATCGGCCAGGACTGGATTTTAGTTTTAGTGGCCTGAAAACTTTTACCTTGAACACGGTAAATGATGTCCGTGCTAAGAAAGAGTTGGATAAAGATGATCAGGCAAGGATCGCGCTAGCATTTGAAGAGGCAGTTGTTGATACGCTTAGAATTAAATGTAAACGAGCCCTTGAACAAACAGGGATGAAAACGCTCGTTATTGCAGGCGGTGTGAGTGCCAATACGCATCTCCGACAGACTCTGGAGCCAATGGTAAAAAAACTGGGTGCCAGGGTTTCTTATGCTCGTCCGGAGTTTTGTACGGATAATGGTGCAATGATCGCTTATGCCGGCTATCAGCGCTTGCAGGCAGGCCAGGGCTCAAATCATGAGTTTGCAGTACAAGCACGTTGGCCACTAGATACGCTGCCTGCACTAGGCTAGATTTTAATCCTGACAATAGGTTAATTTGATGGCTCAAGATTACTCTGAGGTATTAATTGAAAAGCTCGAAATTGACGCCTCAATAGGTGTGTTCGAATGGGAAAAGCAGATCAAGCAAACATTGTTGTTTGACCTTGCTCTAGTGTGTGACTTTTCAGCCGCAGCAGAATCAGATGCCATAGAAGATGCTATTGATTATGTGGCGGTTTGCCAGGAGATTGAGCGCATTACCTTAGCCAAACACCATCAGTTATTGGAGTATCTAGCAGACAAAATAGCCGCATCGCTATTTAATAGCTTTGCAATTAGCGCGATAGAACTAAAAATAAGTAAGCCTGGCGCAGTTCCAAACACAAGATCAGTTGGCGTTAGAGTGAAGCGAACACGAGAGCAGCATAGCCATGCCTAAGGTATTCTTGAATCTGGGCTCAAATGTTGAACGTGATCAGAACTTTCGCTCGGGCCTGAGCAGCCTGAAACGGACCTTTGGTGACTTATCTTTGTCTTCAATTTATGAAAGTGAGCCGGTTGGTTTTGACGGTGCGTGTTTCTATAACATGGCGGTATCAATCGAAACAGAGCTAAGCTTGCCCAAGGTTATAAAGGCATTAAAAACAATTGAAGATAGCCACGGCCGCCTGCGCGGAGATAAACACTTTGCACCAAGAACGCTAGATATTGATGTGGTCAGTTACGGGCAACTGACAGGTTTTCATGATGGAGTTGAGCTCCCGAGGCCGGAGCTATACTACAATGGCTTTGTTCTATGGCCGATGGCTGAGTTAGCACCGGATGATATCGATAGCAAAACTGGCTTAAGCTACCAAGTCTTATGGCAGCTTAAGCAAGTAGAAATCGAAGCGAAGCAAAAGGTATGGCGAATTGATCCAAGTTCAGTTGCTGCTATTCTCAAGCCTTAAGCTTATTTGTTTTCATGAAATCGGTGGTATTCAGCGATTAAACCGGCAGTAGAAGAATCTGCAGCAATGTTGGAATCAGCGTCTTCCAGTTGTTTGAGTACTTCGTTACCTAGCTTTTTACCTAACTCTACTCCCCACTGATCAAAAGAATTAAGCTCCCATATTACACCCTGAACGAAAACTTTATGTTCGTAGGCGGCAATTAGGGCACCGACGCTCTTTGGCAGCGTTTTCTCAATAAGAAAGGTATTACTGGGTTGATTACCTTTGTGCTCCATATGCTTGGCTATGAGTTTGGCTTTGGGTTCGTCGTAACCCCTATTTAATAATTCTTGAAAAGCCTGCCTTTCACTACGCCCCTGCATCAAGGCTTGAGTTTGGCTCAGGCAGTTAGCCAATAACATCTTATGATGAGAGCCTGATGGGTGATGCGTATCAAGCGTAGCAATGAAGTCACATGGGATTAGTTTAGTGCCCTGATGCAATAACTGGTGGAAAGCATGTTGGCCGTTAGTTCCAGTACCCCCCCATATTATAGGGCCTGTATGGTAAGTAAGAGCTTTACCTTTTGTAGATACGTGTTTGCCGTTACTCTCCATATCTAATTGCTGGAGGTGATCAGGAAGAAAGCTCAGATACTGATCATAAGGCATTACGGCATGTGAGTCGGCGCCAAAGAAACTGTGGTACCAAATGCCTAGCATTGCCATCAGGCTTGGCATATTCTGCTCAAAGGGAGCTGAGATAAAATGCTCATCCATTTCGTGTGCGCCTTGTAGCAAGGCTTCGAAGTGCTCATTGCCAATCATAAATGCGATTGGAAGACCAATTGCAGACCAGAGTGAATAGCGCCCTCCTACCCAGTCCCACATAGGGAAGATATTTTCTTCCTTAACTCCAAAGGCTATCGCAGCTTCGATATTACTGCTCACAGCATAGAGATGCATGCCAAGGTCTTCTTGAAGCATTCCGTGCTCTAGTAGAAAGTTCTTTACAGTTTGAGCATTTGTAAGTGTTTCCTGTGTACCGAAGGACTTAGACTGAATCAGGAAAATGGTGGATTCAGGTACGATCTGAGAGAGCACTTGGTGGCTATCGCTACTGTCTACGTTAGCAATATAGTGACAACTCAGGCCTTCTTTGGCGATGGGTGATAGTGCTTCGGTAACTGTTTTGGGGCCTAGATAAGAGCCCCCAATGCCGATACTAACGAGAGTATCAATGGGTTTTCCGGTGTAACCAAGAACTTCCTGTTGGTGTATTTTATCAACGAATTCTTGAATTTGAATTCGACATTCAAGGATTTCATCCAATATATCTTGGCTAGGCGAATAGCTAGTAGTTTGAGTCAGGCTAGACTTTGGAAGTCGTAAGGCCGTATGTAAGACGCCTCTGTCCTCTGTGTTGTTCAGTAAGTCTCCATTCTCTCCTGTGCCACAAAACAAGGCCTTAACCTTTGCTTCAAGCCCTGCTTCAGCAGTGAGCTGAGATAAGAGCGAAATCGTTTCCTCGGTGACACGGTTTTTTGAATAATCATAAAAGACATGTGGTGCCTGAAAGGAGTAGCGATCAAAGCGCTTAGGATCACCTTCAAATAGGTCTTTTACATGAAGCTTAGTAATGAATTTGGCATGATCCTTTAATGCTTGGTAACTAGGTAATACATCCAATGTCATAGTGTTACTCAATATCGATGGTTAAAGATTCACCGTTATATTATCAATTAAACGGGTTGAGCCCAAATACGCGGCTAATAAAATTACGAAAGCTGTATCTGTTTCTTGTGAAGGAGCAAGTGTTGTGGGCTTGGCTATATTGAAGTAATCGGGTTTAAAGCCATTTTTAACCAAGTGTGATTTGGCGTCCTCGCATAATGCAGTGATATCCCGTTCGCCAGCCTGAAGCTGCGCAGCACAATGTTGCAATAGCTGGTAAATCTTAGCGGCAGTTTGCTTTTCTTGCTGGCTAAGGTAACCATTGCGAGAGCTGCGGGCTAGACCTGACTCTTCCCGAGATGTTGGGACGCCAATGATAGAAACAGGCATACAAAGGTCGGAAACCATCTTGCGAATAATCGCTAATTGTTGGAAGTCTTTTTCACCAAATACTGCAATATCTGGTTGCACCATATTAAATAGCTTGGTGACGACGGTGGCGACACCAATGAAGTGACCGGAACGACTGGCGCCGCAGTGATAATCTCCGAGAGCAGGCACATCCACTCTGGTTTCTTCAGCTAAGCCGTTTGGATAGATCTCGCTAACAGGTGGTGCGAACAAGACATCACAATATCTACTACGTAAGTGCTTACTATCATCTTCAAGTGTTCTAGGGTAGGCATCAAGATCCTCGTTCTCACCAAACTGCATAGGATTTACAAAGATACTGCTGACAACTAAGTCTGCTTCTTGGCGGGCACGATCGATAAGACTGAGATGGCCTTCATGAAGATTGCCCATAGTGGGTACAAAGCCGATTACTTTACCGGCTTGTCTAGCTTCTTTGATAACTTTTCGTAGTGCAATAATACTGTTAACGGTGATCATGCTTGAGTCTCGTTTAGCCTGCAAAACTATAATCGGCAGAAGGGAATTCGCCGGACTTAACCGCTTGGTCGTAGTGCTCGAAGGCCTGTTGCACTGAACCGGCGCCTTGCATGAAGTTTTTTACGAACTTAGGCTTATGTCCGGAAGTAATTCCAAGGAGATCATGCATCACCAAGACCTGACCATCGGTAACATTCCCCGCACCAATTCCGATGACAGGGACACTAACTTTCTTGGTAATGAGCTCAGCGAGTGAGGTGGGTACGCACTCAAGTAAGATCATATCGGCACCGGCCTCTTCAAGGGCGCGCGCAGTATTAATCATGGCGTTAGCTTTTTCAGCTTCCTTGCCTTGAACGCGATAGCCGCCTAACTTATTGACAGACTGAGGCGTTAAACCCAAATGTGCACAAACAGGAATGCCTCGATCACTTAAGGCTTCAATATACTCTGCAAGCCACTCGCCGCCTTCTAGCTTGATAATATGGGCACCTGCTTGCATCAACTGTCCACCATAGTTCAAGGTATCGTGAGGGCTATTCAGGGTATTAAAAGGCATATCGGCCATAATTAAGGGAGACTGAGCGCCTCTGCTAACACATTGAGTGTGATAGACCATGTCATCAATACTAACAGGCAATGTCGAGTCCTGACCTTGTAACACCATGCCTAGAGAGTCGCCGACTAATAAAACGTCGATACCAGCATCCGACGCTAACTTAGCAAAGGTTGCGTCATAGGCTGTGACACAGGAGAATTTTCCATTGGACTCTTTTAGTTTACGAAGGCTCAGGGTTGTCGTTTTCATCATATAATCCTTAGTTTTCACAGTAGTATAAAACCGACTACTGATAATCTATGACAGAGCTTAGCTTGTGCGTAGATTAGCTACTTGTTTCGCGAGACTCAAGTCGGAGTGCCATCTAAACGAAGTAAATTATGCTCGCTGCACGAAGAAAGATGTTGTTCTAGGGTCGATGTATCGGGAAGCGTCCAAGCAGGCGCAATTTCGATTGCTGGTACCAGCACAAAGTCTCGTTCCAGCGCATAAGGGTGAGGAATGCGTAAGTCAGGGTCGTCGCTTGATAGCGTTTCATCGTTATAGAATAGAATATCCAGGTCGATGATTCGCTCCCCCCAATGCCGAGTCTTTATACGCCCGAATTCGGCTTCAAGTGTTTGAGTACACTTTAACAAAGCGAGTGGTTCCAGAGCGGTTTCAAGCCAGATGACTGCATTGACGAAGTCATCTTGATCCTGAGGCCCTTGAGGGCAGCTACTGTATAGTGATGATGATGACATTAGCTTTAGTTCAGGATGCCGGGATAGGGCTTCTATCGCCTTTATTACTTGAAGACGAGGACTTTCCAGGTTGCTACCAATACCGATGAGTACTTGATTTAGTTTCATGACTAGCTTTTTCTTCTCGCCGAACAGTTCCTGCTGACTTATACCTGCAGCATTATGATCGCTTTGGACGTCGTGATTGTCGGGTCTTTCGGCGGTCAGCACCAGGTGTCTCACGCTTTTTTCGATGATTAGCTTTGTTATAAACAGCAGAAGGGTGCTTGATTTGGAATTCAGTCCACCACTTAGCGAGTTCGCCGACAGGTTCACCAGCTTGCTCCCGTAACAACAAAAAGTCATAGGCAGCCCTGAATCGTTGCTGTTCAGCGAGGTGGAAAGGCCGCTTGCCGTGAGTCTTAGTGAGTCTGATTTGGTATTCCCATATTTCCTTCATCATTAAGGTGAAGCGCTTGGGTATAGATATATGAGGTAGTTGGCTTTGAAGTGTAAGTTGCCCTGCTTGTTGTAATGCAGGAAATTCGGGAACGCCTTCTTCAATAAGTTGTGACCACAGTCTATCGACTTCAGGCCATAGAAGAGTTGCATACAGAAATGCTGGTGTGACGGGTTTTTCTTGATGAATTCGTTGATCAGTATTTGTTAAGCCTGCCTCGAGCATTTTCTTATAGATAGCACTCTTATCACTGTTTTCCAAGGTATGAGCAATAGCTGGGAACAAGGGCTTAAATAGCCCATAGTCGACTAAGAGGTGAAAAATTTTCAATCCATAGCCAGAGAGAAACAGTTTTAGAATCTCATCGAACAAACGTGCTGCTGCAACGTTGGACAATAGCTGACCGTGCTCTCGTATGGCACCGCTGGTCTCTTCTTCGATATCAAAGTCTAGTTTAGCCGCGAAACGCAAAGCTCTGATCATCCGAACCGGATCTTCCCTATAGCGTGTTTCCGGGTCGCCAATAATGTTGATCAGACCCTGCTTAATATCGTCCAGGCTATCGACATAGTCGTAAATACAAAAGTCTTTAGGGCTGTAATAGAGAGCGTTTATCGTAAAGTCTCTTCGCACAGCATCTTCATCGATACTGCCATATTCATTGTCTCTAAGCAGCATGCCATGCTCTGATTGTTTTTCGTCCTGTTGGTTTACGCTTCCACGGAAGGTAGCAACCTCGATAATCTCGCGGCCAAACAGGATATGGACGAGCTTAAAGCGACGACCAATTAAACGTGAATTCTTAAAAAGAGCATGTACCTCCTCAGGGTGTGCATTGGTCGCAATATCAAAATCTTTAGGATTTTGGCCGAGCAAAATATCCCTGACACCACCACCAACCAGATACGCCTCATAGCCGCTATTATGTAAGCGATGCATAACCTTTAACGCCGATGGGCTAATTTGGCTACGAGAAACGGGATGTTGGTCGCGAGGTATAATGGAAGGAGACAGTCTGGACATGTTTAAACAATCATTGTTGTGGGTTACGAAGTACTAAGACCTTGAGGGGCTCTATCAGCCTTACGTTTTATGAAGCCATACTTTACCATAGACCAAGGCCAAGAGTTTATCTAAAGAGAAAACTGTACCAGAAAAAGTAGCAACACAAGTAATAATAAGAAAAGAGAGGGGGAATGACTTTGCATGAAAAGATCAAACGCTCTCCGTGATTGACCTTTTCATGCTTAAAAGAGCAGACTCTAAATTTTTTGTTGTTGTGAATCCATGTCTGTGCTTTAGGGCAAAAGCTCACACCTTTGCATGTAAACAGAGCAATTTGAATACTCAGAGCGGTAGCTAAAATAAAGTTATCCGGTTTAGGACTAGTGCCACT
>NZ_LWGG01001142.1:0-1427 GCF_001635365.1 Oleiphilus sp. HI0128
CTCGCAGCAAGAGAGTTGATCATTAGTACACCCAATGAAGGCGAATTATCGATCAAGACGTAGTCATATTGATCCCACAACATTGCCAGCGTTTTCGAAATGATCAGCCCCATACCTTCAACGCCAACCATTCTACGTTCAAGCGTCGCTAAAGCCGTTGAAGCAGGCATTAAATCCAGACCCGGGCAAGAAGTGTCAGTAATCAGTTGTTCAGGAAGACCATCAGGAACCTTACCCTGATGCATAAACAAGTCGAACGCACTTTGCTCAATCGTATCCGGGTCGTAACCAAAATAACTGGTTAAAGACCCATGCGGATCAAGATCCATAACCAACACTCTTTTGCCTTCTTGTGCCAACAACCCGCCTAGCGTTACTACACTAGTCGTTTTACCGACCCCGCCTTTCTGATTGGCAATACCCCAGATTCTCACCGCGTCACCTCTGAAAAATTATATTTTAGCTTTGCTCAAGCATACCATTTAGCCTAGCTGGCTAGAATATCCTGCTAGGGATACTTGCTAATTCTGTATCGCTTGAACAAATGAACAACGGAAATGGCATAAAGTTGCCGAATTTACGTCACTAATAATCTTAATAGTGTACAGAGCACAAATCGTGCCATCGGCACAGTATTGAAAGGTAAATACTTAGAAAATATTTCTTTATAAATGAATGAGCTACGAGACTTACTTCATTAAGCCCTGACGAATATCCTGACTTTTGGAAATTAATAGAACAACGCGGCGGTTTTTGCTTTTTCCAGCTGCCGTATCATTCCTAGCAGCAGGTTGAAACTCTCCGTAACCCATCGCGCCCATGCGAGAAGGCGACACCCCCTCCAGTGCGAGGTATCTAACAACTGTGGCTGCTCGCGCTGCAGAGAGCTCCCAATTAGATGGGAATACAGGGCTTCGAATAGGAACATTATCAGTATGCCCCTCTACCAGCATAGCGTTATCGTGCTGGTTCATAATACCTGCAATTTTTTCAATAATTGGCAAAGCATCATCAACAGGCTCCACACCGCCGCTTTGAAAAACAACCGTATCATCCAACGAGATCTCGATCCAATCGTCTTTCTTCTGAACGCTTACCTTTTCCTCGAATATCAAGTCTTCAAAGTTATCTTCAAACTCCCCTGCTATCATTTCGAGTTGGAGGTCTTCTTTGCTAGGTTCCTTCTTTTTCTTTCGTTGATCAGGGGGTGGTGATGACTCACCGATCATTGGTTGGATAAAAATTTCACGTGAATCCGGAGAGGTAGAGCGAGGACTTATATCTCCAACCTGAATTGGCTTTATGGTTTTCGCGGGAGCGTTAAAGACCCCTTCCAAACTCTCAGAAAGGACTTTATATTTACCTTCATTTACCGAAGAAATTGAATACATCACAACGAAGAAAGCAAACAGCAAAGTGATAAAGTC
>NZ_LWGG01001143.1:0-365 GCF_001635365.1 Oleiphilus sp. HI0128
ACGTTCGTGAGCTAGAAGGGGCTTTAAAACTAGTTGCTGCCAATGCTCATTTTACAGGCGAAGAGATTACTCCGGTTTTTATTCGTGAATGTCTAAAAGACTTGCTTGCTCTACATGACAAGCAAGTTAGTATAGAAAACATACAGCGAACTGTTGCTGAGTACTATAAAATAAAGGTAGCAGATTTGTTATCGAAGCGGCGTACCCGTTCAGTTACCAGACCCAGACAGATGGCTATGGCGCTTGCAAAAGAACTAACCAATCACAGCCTGCCTGAAATAGGCGATGCTTTCGGTGGCAGGGATCATACGACTGTTTTACATGCTTGTAAGAAGGTTGTTGAATTGAAGGATAATGACCCAGGT
>NZ_LWGG01001144.1:0-1113 GCF_001635365.1 Oleiphilus sp. HI0128
CTGCACCGTATATGGAACTCAATTGTTCTGGCCGCTAACAGAGCACCCCTTTGGCTTATCAAGCGTATTTATTATCGACCCATTCTATACGCTGCCGCTTTTACTTGCGCTGTTTCTCGCCTACAGGAATACTTGGATTTCAAAGAAAGCCACCATGATCACCACCTCAGCTTTCGCTATTTCATCGCTATACCTATGCTGGGGCGTCTTTGCAAAACATATCGCGGAAGAGAAAATTGCCACCGCTTGGCTCAATCAGAAAGGAACAAGCAAAGTCGTATCTACCATCAGTACACCTATGCCATTGAGCTCTTTCTTATGGCGAATAGTGATAGATGAAGGCGATCGTTACAGCATCTCACATGTGAGTATTTGGGAAGACACGAATACAATCGAATTTAAGACCTACCCTAAAGGCACCGAGTTATTAAAAGGCTTAGAAAGCCATTGGGATGCCCAACGACTGGTATGGTTTACCAAAGGTTTTTACAAAGCTGAAACTCGTGAAGATCGAATAGTCATGTCTGACCTAAGAATGGGCGTTGAAGGCGCTTATGCATTCAATTTCGCCATTGCAGAACAAGTAAACCAAGATACTCAAGTATCGACTATTTCGCCTATCAAAGCCATACGTGTCAACGATTCACTTGATTGGACAAAGCTTACATTACTGTGGGACCGACTTTGGGACTCAAGTGTTTCACTGCATCCGCAGCAGTAAAAGGGGACGGAGGGATTATAAAGTAATCAGTTAACGGATTTTTAGTTGGTACAGAACTCTGATTAAAAAAGAATCCCTCAGTCCCCTTAAAGCAGCTTAGTTGAATCAGAGCGCTACTTATTGGAATGTTATAGATATATTTAGCTAAATCCAGTAGTCGCCAATATGGTTGAAGATCCAGGTGATTATTATTGGTCAAGTTATCAGTGTAATGCTTTAGGTAAAGTATCAGGGTTATTGAACCCGCATAAAGAGTATTTGGCACTGGGCAAGTCGACTGATGAAAGGTTAAATAATTATAGAGAATTGTTTAGGCATCATGTAGATGAAGAAATGATCACAGATATACGCGAGGCGGTTAACAAGGGAATAGCGATAGGTAGTGAAGGGTT
>NZ_LWGG01001145.1:0-1212 GCF_001635365.1 Oleiphilus sp. HI0128
CTCTGTAGATATATCCACGTCTGGGTAATGCATAGGGCTAATGCCCGTCGAGAGGTCAATCCACTTTTCTATAGGGACACCATAGCATTTTGATGCCGTTTCGAGATCTCCCCCATGAAGAATTCGGTCGTCAACTCTACTCATCATGCCTGCTCCTGCTTTTCATCCAAAGCCAAGAGCACATCCTGTAATTTTTCCGGATACTGGCCAGGAGCACCCCAAAGCCCACGTTGCGTCGCTTCTAATAAGCGTTCTGCCATTTCTTCAAGCACAGAGGGGTTGTTCTCCAAGAGAAAATTGAGGTTATCCGAGTCGAGTATCAAGGTATCAGTCACGGCCTCGTATTGATAATCATCAATCAGATTGGTGGTGGCATCATAGGCGAACATATAATCAATGCTCGCCCCCATCTCAAAGGCACCTTTGTAACCATGCTCTCGCATCGCATGAATCCATTTAGGGTTTAACACTCGCGAACGGACAACCCGGTTCAGCTCCTCTTTCAAGGTTCTAATCTTAGGAGATGACGGGTTGGAATGGTCATTGTGATACACCGTTGGTGCATCCCCCGAGAACACTTCAACCGCGTTGCTCATGCCCCCTTGGAACTGGTAATAATCATCAGAGTCCAAGATGTCGTGCTCTCTATTATCCTGGTTTTGCGAAACCACCTCTAATTGCGACAATCGAAAACGGAAAGCTTCCTTGGCATCGACACCGTCTCCCGCCTCGTTACCGTAGGCATAGCCACCCCAATTCAGATAGGCATCGGCTAGATCACTCTTTTGCTCCCAACAACGCTCGTCTATCAAGCCCTGTAGACCCGCACCATAAGCGCCGGGCTTACTACCAAACACACGATAACTCGCCTGCCTTCTAGCCAAATCGGCATTTAACCCCGTCAGTGTTAGTTCATCGATACGCTCTAACACATGCTGTTGAATGATGTTCTCGTTTCCAGGTTCTTCGATATCGACAATCGTTTGCACGGCCGCATCAAATAATTTCATGACGTTAGGAAATGCATCTCTGAAAAAGCCCGAGACCCGCAAGGTCACATCGACACGAGGTCGTTGCAGCAATTGGGTGCTCAGCACTTTAAAATCAACAACACGGTTAGATCCCGGCGCCCAAATAGGTTCGACGCCCATCAGAGCAAAAGCCTGAGCGATATCATCGCCACCGGTTCGCATGGTTGCCGTACCCCAAACT
>NZ_LWGG01001146.1:0-743 GCF_001635365.1 Oleiphilus sp. HI0128
TGCTTGATGTCGACCGAGAGCTCTTCAGCTGCTTTGCTTAAGAAGTAGTTCGCCAGGGTGGGGACGTCTTCACTTCGGTCGCATAGTTTAGGTAGGTGAACGCGAATAACGTTCAAACGGTGAAATAAATCTTCCCGGAAGCTACCTTCTTGAACCAGACCTTCAAGGTTTTGGTGGGTTGCAGCGATAATCCTAACGTTAACCTTAACGGGTGTGGTGCCACCGACTCGATAAAACTCACCATCTGCAAGTACACGTAATAGGCGGGTTTGCGTATCGGCAGGCATATCTCCGATTTCATCGAGGAAAAGTGTACCGCCATCAGCCTGTTCAAAGCGTCCGGTGCGCTGTCCTCCAGCACCTGTAAAGGCACCTTTCTCATGACCAAATAACTCAGACTCAATCAGGTCGTTGGGAATTGCAGCCATGTTTAAGGCAATAAATGGTAACTGTGCACGGGGGCTATGCTGATGCAAAGCACGAGCGACCAGTTCTTTACCTGTTCCTGATTCGCCATTGATCAGAACCGTTATATTTGACTGTGATAAGCGGCCGATAGCGCGAAACACTTCCTGCATCGCTGGAGCTTTACCAATGATTTCAGTATTTTCTTCATTGAGCTCCGGTGCATCAGGCATATTCTGTGCTTTTTGCTCTTGGGAGTGAGCAATGGCGCGTTTGATTAGTGCGACGGCATCATCTAGATCGAAGGGTTTGGGTAGGTAGTCGAAAGCGCCACTCTG
>NZ_LWGG01001147.1:0-1526 GCF_001635365.1 Oleiphilus sp. HI0128
AATATAACACTGCCTGATTGCCCCGAGCCAGATAATAGCTCCGACACAATTTCCGAGTCAGACCTCTGTGGCAAGGCTTTTATCGACGACCTTGGCGATGATACCTATGTTATCTTCAGTTTTTTCTCTGACATGACCTTTGAATTCACCGGAAACGATGATAACGATTCACGTTTAGCGAGCGTAACGAGCGGTACATGGGCAGTGGTAAATAACGAGGTAATTGTTTACCTTGCCGATGAAACACTTACCTTTAGAGAGTCTGCGATCGAACAGGGCCAATACTGCTTCCAACTTCCTGAAGACGATGTCAGTCATATCAGGCATTGTGCAGTAGAAGCAATTCAACCTTCGTTAAGTGATCTCACTAAAGAATTCTACTATGAAGACTGCCCTTTCTGCTCTATTGAGTTCTTTGCTAACAATACGGGCGCTACCAACGGAGATGAAAATGATGGCTCGTCTTTTTCATTTTCCTGGAGTTTTCAAGGTGACGGCACAATATCCATTGTCTACGACCGTGCTTTGGGCAGTAACAAGTTCTTCTTTACTGAACAGGATAGCGAAAAAATTAGCTTCATTAGTTTAAACGATTATGCTGATGAGGCACCTTATATGGACTCCAACGTCCTCTTCATAAAATAGAACCTGTGCCTAGATTCAAGTAAGCAAGCCTGATCATTCAGGTTTGCTTACTTCTCACCCCGCTCTTTATAGACTCTGTCGCCACTCAACGATCTGCTCGGCTAACCACTGTGGTGCATCCAAAGCCAAGTCATGCCCGGCATAGTGATGACAACGATAATCTGCCCCCCATGCTTGGGCGGCATTTTCAGAGCAGTGGTAGCTAACAATCCTGTCTTGTTTAGCCGCAATAAACAGCATATGTTCGACGGGCTTTTGTGATTCGCATTGAAAGCGACTGGCCGCCAGAATTTGCTTGATTGCCGCTCTCCGGCTAGGTGGCTGCTTACGTCTGAAGTCTAACCACTCATCTAGCAAACACTCATCACTATCTCTCATGTTACTCGACAATCGCAAAATTTCACGCTCACTGTAGCGCATAACGGGGTTAAACCAGGCCTTTAGGAAGCCTGCATAGGCCTTAGGTTGAAGTCTCTGATAAAAGCGAGCATAGGGTCTAAAGCTTGAATTTATCAGTATCAGGCTAGCGACTTTTTCAGGGTGCATTTGAGCCAAGGCAAGCGCCACCATTCCGCCCATGGAAATACCTACAAGATTGATCTTACCGTCAACAAGCTTGGCTGAGTCAAAAATCCTCGGCGCAAGACTCTCAGCAATTTCTTCTATCGTCCCCGGGCTAGATTCATGATGTCGCTCACCAAAACCTGGCAAGTCCTCAAACAATACCTCTGCGCCTGACAGTGTTTTTAAGTGCTCAGGAAACTCACCCCAATGCAATTTCTGGCGAGACAAACCCCTTATTAGCATCCACTTTTCCATTAGCGATACCAAAACTGCTTAGCTGCTTGAAAGGTCTGTACCTGCTGCTTTTTCTTGGGCAT
>NZ_LWGG01001148.1:0-827 GCF_001635365.1 Oleiphilus sp. HI0128
CTAAGTGATTCGCAAGTGAATGCCTTATATACCGAGACACGTTCATGTGGCGCCTATCAGCCTCTTGCTCACTTTGCCTTTGAGCAAAATAATTGGTCGGGCGCAGGCGTGTCGATCGAGGATTATTCGGGTAACGGTAATGCGGGATTAAGTGTCGGTAGTGCAGAGTCCCATGCCAGCGGCCAGGTTTGTAAAGGTAGTTTTATTCCCGACAACTCAAATTCAGCAACGATTGATGCCATTGACTCACAGCTGGACTTGGACACAGACGTAGGGAGTCAAGGGACTATTGTGCTTTGGTATCGAGCTGAAGAGAACTGGGTGGGGAGTGGAGATAAGACCTTAATTGATGCAACTACCGATGTCATAGGAAATTCTAACGATAAGTATTTCTTCTTGGCAAAATTAAATGATGGTCGCTTACGATTTGCCTTGGAAGATAGCGCGGATCTTGATTTCAACTTATACACAAGTGCTAACTCAGTTGTTGCGGGAACGTGGGTTCATCTTGGCGTAACCTGGGACTTATCTGCCGATGAATTGCATATATATGTTGATGGAAGCTCTGCTGCCTCATCGTCAATTTCATCTAACGGCACTATGGGTGATGTAGGAAATATCTTCTTCGGGGACAATTCATCTACTTATCTAACACCAGGCGCTTCAGCTTATGGCCGTTTGGATGAGATTAAAGTTTACGATAGCGTGCTGACTGAAGCAGAAATTGGAACGGCTATGGGGGACTCTCATGCTTGTAGCTCGTGTTCTTTAGGTAGTTTTTCGATTACTCAGCCTGACTATGGGTTAGCCTGCCCGAGTTCCAGAGC
>NZ_LWGG01001149.1:0-959 GCF_001635365.1 Oleiphilus sp. HI0128
CACTAAACCATTGCCGGGTAAGCGCCCAACGATCCTTTAAACCTGACAGCCCGACATCCACTTTTTTGACGTGGGAGAAACGCGCTAACTGACCCGCCACATACTCAGTATTCTGACCATTTTTTTCCAGCCATAACCAAACGTGCTCCCCCTCACCACTTAGCTCAGGATTCATGACCTCTTCAACAAAGAAGTCTTCTTCTTTTGTCTTAATGACACCGGCAGGCCGCGGTAAGTCAGCGATACATGGAAAAACCAGATTGAACTGTGATTCTGGTAATGACCTTACTTCACTCACACGCTTCTCCTTTCACTTTCGCAGCTAGGTTTAGGCACTAACAATACACTTGCCTGACAAGCAACTCCTTCCTCACGCCCTGCAAAACCAAGGCGCTCTGTAGTCGTTGCTTTAACACTCACCAGCTCAGGAGAAACCTGTAAGTCCTGAGCAATATTTTCCTGCATCTTTCCTATATGCGGCGCCATCTTAGGAGCTTGAGCAATAATAACGCTATCGATATTGGAAACTACAAAACCTTTTTCTGAAATCAAGTGGTTTACTGCAGACAACAGTTCTCGACTATTTGCCCCTTTCCACTTTTCATCAGTATCAGGAAAGTGCTTACCGATATCACCTAAGGCCAAAGCACCTAACATTGCATCCATAATCGCGTGAATCAGCACATCCCCGTCGGAATGCGCAATAAAAGATTTGTGATGGGGAATTTTGACGCCTCCCAGGATAATTTCTTCACCCTCGCAAAATGCGTGCACGTCATAACCGTTCCCGATTCTCGGAAAGCTATTCATTTTTTCACCTCGTCCCAGCTGCGTCCGCGCAGCCAAGGTATCTGCAGCCAAACGTAAATCGTGCGGCCGCGTAATTTTGATATTGTCATCTGAGCCTTCAACTAGGCAGGGCGCCCCACCCATATGCTCTATTGCTGACGACTCATCGG
>NZ_LWGG01001150.1:0-1298 GCF_001635365.1 Oleiphilus sp. HI0128
GGAATCATAGGCATATACAGTACGACACGGTCACCTTTACCTACTCCCATAGATTCCAGGCCATTAGCCAACTGACACACCTCTCGATGTAAGTCTCGATAGGTAATTGTCTTGCTGTGGCCCGGTTCATCGGCTTCCCAAATTATGGCTGCCTGGTCTGCTCGCGTTTCTAAATGCCTGTCTACACAGTTGTAACAAACATTCAGCTCTCCATCTTCATACCATGAAATATGTAAGTCATCTTTTGCAAATGAGACATCTTTGACTTTGGTGAAGGGTTTATCCCAATACAAGCGCTCAGCTTCTTTTCGCCAGTAGTCTTCATTCTTCTCTATCGACATTTGATACAGGCTCTGATAGCCAACTTTATCGATGTTTGGCACAAAATCACTGGTTGAATTAGAGGTAGTGTAGTTATTCTGGGCAGCTAAGCTCATGACAGGCTCCTTGAAGTCTATGTTACCGAGTAAGTAGATATAACTCTTATTGTCAACATATTCTGGCCGCCGCCAATTAGACCTTGGTCGAGCACTAGACTATGGTCTAAAGCTCTCTGGACAATAAACTAAAGAAATAGCACAACCGACTTCAGTGTTTGTTTCATCAATTGAACAAACAACCCAGACTAGTGATAATGTTCACCCATCAAATGACACTCGCAATAAACTCATACCACAGCTCTCAATTCCACGGTATTTTCGCTCTCATATAAGCATTAGTCTACTTTAGAAAGAATCTTCTTTCTCCGCCTGGTCAAATAGCTTTTGAAGTTCAGAATGATAGGCACCTTGAGAGGAATAATCACTTTCAGGACCTCGCTAAGAAAATATAAAAGCCGTATTTTCCGATACCAGAACAAGCGTGATATCTTCTTTGCGGTGAAGTCGTATCCATATTGGAATACCGGCGCAAACTGTTCGTGGTTACCAAACCGACTATATTTAGCCAAGTCAAATGACAAGACCAAATCAGCCCTCTTCAACTGCTCCTTGNTACGCTGATCAATTGCGATATCGATAGCATTCCCCATTATAGCGACCATATCTTTAGGTTCTTGATAGCGACTCACGCCATTCAAATCAACAGCGATAGTAATACCCGCACCCATCTGTTCAAGTGCTGAAACGGGTACGTTTTCAGTGATACCCCCATCAACCAACGACCTACCTTCAATTTCTACCGGCACAAAAATCCCTGGCACTGCCGCTGACGCACACACCGCATCGGCCAAGTTCCCTGATCTTAATATGACCTTCTCACCGGTATGAATATCGGTAGTACAAATCGCCAAAGGAATA
>NZ_LWGG01001151.1:0-789 GCF_001635365.1 Oleiphilus sp. HI0128
CTTTTCGTTAATTCACTAAACGCAAAGTTTGGCTGAATAATCCCTATCTGTATATGTCTTCTGAATGGCAGACTTGCGGACTTTTTTGCCTGTGGGTGTTGAATTGCTATGCCGAGTGCCCCATTTTCGTCTGTAAGATCGAATTCTGTCTATCACGACCTTTATCGCGCCAGATCGAACCTTTTGGCTACAAGTACGTAACAGTATACCATTCTGGACTGAGCCCTTTAATTGTCCATTTCAATTCGAATTGGCACCTATGGAAGCCTGTCATCACTCATCAGAGCACTAACGCGCTTACGCTCTGTTTCATCAAAGTGATAGGCCAACAGTTCAGAAATGGATTGCTCCTTATCTTGTTCACTTAAGCTAGAATCTAAGACAGTTTTTCGCTCAGCGGAAAAGCTGCTAAGTCTCTGCGACCATTGCGCTCGACGTTTGTCTAAATCGGCTAGCGCTGCCGCAGCCTCACTCCCTAGCATGTTCTCCCGCAGCTGATACACTTCGCTAACGGGCGCATTATCGGCTTTCATTTTTCTAACTTGTTCTGATAGCAATGCATGTTGCTGAGCGCGCTGCCTCGTTGCTCTAATGTCCTCTGGTAGTTCAAGGCTCGCTATCTCTATATGTTGTTGTTTTTCTGTTGCTGTTAGTGTTTCATCACTGTTGATTTTTAACTGCTGAATCAAGAACCTGTTCTGGATATCTTCAGAAGCAAAGAATGCTTCATATTCAACTTGATCAAAGAAGCGCTCTCTGTAGGTCTTAATCTCAGACTGCTGAGCTATC
>NZ_LWGG01001152.1:0-22689 GCF_001635365.1 Oleiphilus sp. HI0128
AGATGAATCATATCTATTATGAAGAAGCGCGTACTATTTCTATGCACCGGTAATTCAGCTCGCTCACAAATGGCTGAAGCCCTACTCAATTACCATCACGGTAATCGATTCGAAGCGTTTAGTGCTGGCACAAACCCTGAAACAGTTCACCCGCTAACCTTGGCAGCTCTTAAAACTCACGGTATCGAAAACATTCATCAATCAAAGCATATTGACGAACTCGCCGGGCAACATTTTGATTACGTAGTTACCCTTTGTGACAGGGCGACTCAAGAATGTAAATCACTCGGTGCAAAAGAGAAGAAATTAGAATGGAGCTTCAGTGACCCTAAGGTATCTAAGGGTGATGACCTAAGCGACATCGAACGTTTTCATATGAGCTTAACTGAAATAAATCGTCGAATTAATAGCTTTGCTGCAATCGAAAGTAATCAAGCAATACTTGATGCTCAACATTCAAACGAGCTATCGCCATTACAATTATTCAAGAGTCTGAGCGATGAGCTGAGGCTTAAATGCCTAATGCTGATTCAATATGAAGGTGAGCTATGCGTCTGTGAACTGATGGCAGCATTGGAGTATGAGCAACCTAAAGTTTCCCGGCACCTGGCACTACTCAAAAAAGCAGGCATTCTGACAGACCGGCGCATGGGGCAATGGGTATTTTATAGGATAAACCCTAGTCTACCATCTTGGGCTAAGTCAGTTTTAGCACAAACATGCGACGCCAATATTTCAGAATTCAGTATGAACATCAGGCGACTAGAAACGATGAAAACCCGTCCAGATAGAGTGCTTTCATGCAATTGATATTCTTCAACGAGGGTAGATAAACATGTTTCAGATATTTACTGATCTTGCCGCCTGGTTTGTTTTTGACATATTGGGTTTGAGCCCGGAAACCAAGCTCGGTGACGCCCTGCATTTTTTGTTGAAGATGTTAGCAAAATCTTTGTTCTGCTCGTTGTTATGATCTACTTAATTGCACTGATACGCGCCTCCCTCAACATTGAACAAGTCAGAGATTACCTGGCACAAAAAAATCGAGGGATTGGCTACCTAATGGGTTCGAGTTTTGGCGCAATCACGCCGTTTTGTTCCTGCTCCAGCATTCCCGTATTCCTAGGTTTCACCTCAGCGGGTATTCCCGTAGGAATTACTATGTCCTTTTTGCTTACCTCACCACTCATTAACGAGGTGGCCATACTGTTACTGCTAAGTCTACTAGGCTGGAAATTCACCCTTATTTACGTATTGGTGGGCATGACGGTTGGGATCCTTGGCGGCCTATTTCTAGACACCATCAAAGCCGAAAAATGGTTACAGTCTTTTGCTGCAGAAGCCCTCTCCAAAGCACAAGGAAAAGAGCCACAAACTACAGCATCAAAAGCTCAAGCGCTTGGCTTTCAACAACGTCATCAATTTGCAGTACGTGAGGCAACAGAGATTTTTGGCCGCGTATGGAAATGGGTAATTATTGGCGTCGGTCTCGGCGCTGCTTTACATGGCTTCGTACCAGATGGCTGGATCGAAGCACACTTGGGTGATGGGCAATGGTGGTCAGTCCCTGCAGCTGTAGTACTCGGTATTCCACTTTATTCTAATGCCACGGGCGTCATTCCGATTATGGAAAGCTTAATAACCAACGGGCTACCTGTAGGTACTACGCTCGCCTTTTGCATGAGTACTGTTGCTGCTAGTTTTCCAGAATTCATCCTACTCAAGCAAGTCATGCAGTGGAAATTACTTGGCACCCTATTCGTTATGCTCCTCATATCATTCACGCTCATAGGCTGGCTATTCAACGGCCTTAGCCCTTTTATATAAAGGAAAAGCTAATGAAAGCTTTTAAAGTACTCGGTACAGGCTGTGCTAAATGCACAAAAACAGCAGCCCTAATCCAGGCTATTGCGACAGAACTAGACCAGCAAATTCAAGTTAGTAAAGAAACCAGCCCTCAAGAAATTATGAACTATCAGGTAATGAGCACACCTGCCGTTGTTCTTAATGAGGAACTTGTTCACAGCGGGTCGATTCCAACTCGAAACCAAGTAACTGAGTGGCTAACAAGCTAACAGAGAAATTTGATCAAATAATTCTTATCTAAGGGATAAATCACTATGACCATCAAAGTAGGCATTAACGGCTTTGGCCGTATGGGTAGACTCTCACTCAGAGCTGCATTCGATTGGAAGGAGATCGAATTTGTTCAGATTAATGACCCGGCTGGCGACGCTGCTACACTCTCGCATCTGTTAAATTTTGACTCCGTACACGGTATTTGGGCTCATCAAGCAAGTAGTGAAGGTTCAAGCATACTTATCGGTGAGCATACGATTCCTTGCACACAAAATAAGACGATCTCTGAAACCGATTGGTCAGGCTGCGATATTGTTATCGAAGCGTCCGGCAAAATGAAGAGCAAGCAGGTACTTCAGGCCTATCTCGATCAGGGTGTGAAGCGCGTTGTCGTGACCGCTCCGGTCAAAGAAGAGGGTGTACTAAATATTGTGATGGGTGTGAACGATGACCTGTATGACCCAGAGGTCTACCCGATTATTACTGCTGCATCATGCACAACAAACTGCCTGGCGCCGGTGGTTAAAGTGATCCATGAAAGTCTAGGTATTAAACATGGCTCAATGACAACTATTCACGATATTACCAATACCCAGACCATTCTCGATGCGCCCCATAAGGATCTGCGACGTGCACGAGCCTGTGGTATGAGCCTGATTCCAACCACCACCGGTTCAGCTACGGCGATCACTCATATCTTTCCAGAGTTAAAAGGTAAGTTAAACGGTCATGCGGTACGTGTTCCATTAGCCAATGCATCGATCACTGACTGTGTATTCGAACTAGAAAAAGAAAGCTCGGTAGAAGAAGTGAACGCTCTATTAAAAAGTGCTTCTGAAGAAGCACTACAAGGCATACTCGGTTACGAAGAGCGGCCACTGGTTTCTATCGATTACAAAACCGATCCTCGTTCAGCCATCATTGATGCGCCTTCAACTATGCTGGTTAACGGCACTCAACTTAAGCTTTATGTGTGGTATGACAATGAATGGGGCTATGCCAATCGAACAGCTGAGCTGGTTCGTAAAGTCGGCCTCATCGACCAGAAAATTAATCACTAAGGCCATATTTGAAAACCATGAATATCAATAAACTCTCACCAGAAATTAAGCAATACCTGGTCGTAACAGGTAACTATTGGGCTTTCACGCTCACCGATGGCGCTTTGAGGATGTTAGTCGTATTGCACTTTCATGGCTTGGGTTACAGCCCGCTCGAAATTGCCATGCTGTTCTTGTTTTACGAGATCTTTGGTGTCATCACCAACCTTTTTGGTGGCTGGTTGGGCGCACATTTGGGGCTCAACAAAACCATGAATATTGGTCTGGCTCTGCAGGTGCTCGCATTGGCAATGCTGCTCGTTCCTGCCACTTTGCTCACAGTGCCTTGGGTCATGGCTGCTCAGGCTCTCTCAGGCATTGCTAAAGACCTGAACAAGATGAGTGCGAAAAGCTCGATCAAGCTGCTGGTTCCAAAAGATGCGCAAACTACACTGTATAAGTGGGTGGCAATTCTAACCGGATCTAAGAATGCCTTGAAAGGTGTCGGCTTCTTTTTAGGCGGCGCTTTACTGGCCACTCTCGGTTTTCAAGGTGCCGTTCTTGCTATGGCGCTAAGCTTGTTTGTGGTTTGGCTGGGTAGCATGTTTGCCTTAAAACAAGACTTAGGCAAGGCAAAGAACAAACCGAAGTTCACTGAAATATTTTCTAAAAGTCGGGCAATCAACGCCCTCTCAGCAGCTCGCTTATTTCTGTTTGGTGCCAGAGATGTTTGGTTCGTGGTTGCCTTGCCCGTTTATCTAGCGAGCGAGTTCGGCTGGAACCATTGGTCTGTAGGAGGCTTTCTTGCAAGCTGGGTAATCGCCTATGGTTTAGTGCAGTCCTTTGCCCCCAAGATTACGCAAAGCTCGACCAAGCGCGCCCCCGATGGCCATAGCGCGCTCGGCTGGGCGCTGCCTCTAATGCTGATACCCGCGGGCATCGCACTAGCCTTATCGAGCTCGCTTTCAGCACAGCTGGTGATCGTAATAGGTTTACTCGCCTTCGGCGCCCTGTTTGCTATAAATTCTTCTTTGCACAGCTACCTGATTGTGAGTTACGCCAGTGACGATGGCGTATCCTTAGATGTGGGTTTCTACTATATGGCCAATGCCATGGGCAGGCTAGTTGGCACCGTACTATCAGGTTGGATTTTCCAGTCTTATGGCCTTGAAGCATGTTTATGGGTATCGAGTACATTTATCGCCCTTTCGGCGACCATTTCACTTGCTCTTCCCAAACATAAAACGAACACAGTAAACACTTAAGCTTGAGCCTACGGTTCATGACTGTAAACTAGACCGCTTTCTTATTTGAACGGCCACAATTGTTATGAAAATGAATACCCGTGTTACGCTTATTTGTCTCTTGTTATCTCTGCCTTTGACTTGGTATACCTATCAACAAGATCAGAACTCCAAAGAAAGCCCGCAAAGCGACGAGCTCCTACAACAAGGAAGCATATATGAACGCCCTTACTCTCCGAGCTTTGGTCCTGCTGAGGCTAAAGTCACCATCGTTGAGTTTTTCGACCCAGCATGTGGTGCTTGCAGAGCTTTTTACCCTCTCGTAAAAGAGATTCAAGCAAGACATGAAAAGGATGTACGCATCGTACTTCGGTATGCAACCTTTCACCAAGGCTCTGAAGCTATCGTTAGAATGCTTGAAGCTGCGCGACTCCAAAACAAGTTCAAAGAGGTACTTGAAGCACTACTCATAGCCCAAGCCGAATGGACGGTTAACCATAAAGTTGTTGCGGATAAAGCTTGGCCTATTGCCGAAGCAGCGGGTTTAGATATTACACAGGCGAAAGCCGATATGACTTCAGATGAGATAAGCGCTCGCCTTCAACGGGAGAAGGACGATATTCGAGCTTTGCAAGTTAGCAAGACACCAACCTTTTTTGTTAATGAACAAGCGCTCCCCAAGTTTGGATCACAAGAGCTATACGATTTAGTTACCAAGGAACTCGCTAAATAATAATTGAGGTCAGAGTAAAAAATAATTTTTTACTCTGACCTCAATTTTAGTTCTCGCAACGCTTGGCTTTGGTAACCCAAGTAATAAACTCATGGGCAGGCATTGGTTTGGCGTGGTAATAGCCTTGCACGGATGAAACATTCTTCTCGGCAAGAATTTCCAGTTGCTCACGGGTCTCAACCCCTTCGGCAACAACCCTCAATCCGAAGCTTTGTGACAAAGAAACAATCGCATCAATAATCGCTGTCCCTTTGCTCTCTATCTGTTTGATAAAACTTCGGTCTATTTTCAACTCATCAATTGGAAAGGAGTGCAGATAAGCCAAAGAGGAATATCCAGTACCAAAATCATCGACAGAGAATCTAAAACCTTTGCTCTTAAGCGACTGCATTTTTTCAACAATCATCTCAACGTTTTCCATCAGCATACTTTCAGTGATTTCCAATTTAAACTTCGAGGTAGGTAGCGAAAACTCATCTACCACTAGTTTAATGCGTTCCTCCAAATCAACGTCGAATTGGCATGCGCTGATATTAATTGCCATCGTACACCTATCATGAGACGCTCCAGTCTCTTTTAGTGCAACGATCAACTCACATGATTCGCGCAGGACAATCTCTTGAATACGATGGATCGCGCCGGTCTGCTCAGCAATAGGAATAAATTTGTCGGGGCTAATTACCCCTTCCTCTGGGTGAATCCAGCGTACCAGAGCTTCTGCTCCTACTAAGGCTCCCCCCATATCCAACTGGGGCTGAAAGTAAGCTTCAAACTCATTCTTTGATATCGCTGCTTCAATATCACGCTCAATTCTTAATTGAAGGTCAGCCATTCTTTGCAACTCAGGGTCAAAGAATGCGTAGCGGTTACCACCTGCCTTTTTGGCTTTATACATCGCGGAGTCAGCACGTTTCAAAATTTCACTGGCGGAAACTGCTTTTTCATGGATCAAACAAATACCAATACTCGCACGCACGGCATAGTGAGCGTCCTGAAGAGTCAAGGTTTGCGAGAACACGTCTAATAAACTTTCAGCCAGCTTACTTGCTTCACGATGCACGTTATCAATATTTTTAGACTTAGACTCTAGTAAGACGACAAACTCATCACCCCCTAGGCGCGATAAATTTGTTTGGGGCCCAATGAATGGTTTCAGATTGTCAGCGATCTTGACCAGTAACTGATCACCGACCGTGTGGCCCAGCGAGTCGTTAATTCGTTTAAAATTATCCAGGTCCATAAATAGCAATGCGCCGATTAAATCATAGCGAGCAATTTTATCTACCGTGCAATCAAGATAATCATTAAACATTCTACGGTTCGGCAAGCCTGTTAATGGATCATAGTAAGCCAGCCTCTCAATATTTTCTTCTGCCTGCTTTTTTTCGGTAATATCTCGGGCGATCCACAGAACATGCTTTTTTTCTGGCTGCTCAGGCAAGTAATGATTGATCGGACAGATTCGCCCTTCAAAGACCCTGCGTCCCCCCTTCACTTCTAGAGTATATTCAAGAAATTCCAGCTCTGAATACTCGAGCGCCCGCCTAATAGCAGAAGTCAGCTGAACAGCGGTATCACAATCAATCACTTCTCGTATATTTTTACCGATAAGTTCTGAACTATTGACAACCAGTAGCTCACCATTGCCACCATAGATATCGATATAATTACCTTCTTCATCGAGAATGAGGCCCAAATCGGGAATGACGGAGATAAAAGCTTTGAGCTTTTCGTTGGATGTTTTTAGCTGGGCATTCAAGACTTGTTCACGCTGCATTGAATACTCTCTTTCAATTGCTATACGAGATAAGCCAGTGAAGTGATCAATTAACTTAAGGTCTTCAGGTTCAGGGAAGCGAATCTCGGGGTAATAAATAGCAAAGGTGCCCAAAACCTCACCTGTTGAAGAGACAATGGGCGTCGACCAACAAGCGACTAGGTTGTGAGGTAAAGCAAGGCCTTTAAAGTCCGCCCACAAGGGGTCTGTAGCGATATCGGCAACAATCACCTGCCGCTTAGTAAACGCAGCCGTGCCGCAAGAGCCAACGCTTTCGCCTATTTCGACACCATTAACAGCGTCACAATATGCCTTAGGCAAACTCGGTGCTGCGCCGTGGTGTAAGTTGTTCCCTTTCAATAAAAGAATCGAGCTCTTGCCGGCCTTGCTTGCCAAGGCCTGCTCGATTGAACTACAGATTTCTTCCAAGCACTCTGGTAGAGACGCGCCCGACGAAACCATTTCGGTAATCGATTGCTGAGCGCGTAATAATTTCTCCAGGACCTCTTGATCCATAACGACCCTCTATTGCATTTATTATTGTTATTTGTCGTTGTTACAGTTAAGACTGTCATCAGTATAGTCGAGAGTCTGAATAAATGGCTATTATAGAATTCGCAATTAGTCACTCACCCTAACAATCCATAGCCATCCAAAATACTGTAATACGCTTTAATCCAAGGTATGCTGCTCTACTAAAATACCTTCAAAAACCAAAGATTTATAACCTACCACACCCACTACTTTACCGTTTTTACCATCAATAACTGGCGCACTCGCCAAGCCAAACTGATCAAATAAACGAGCACAATAGCGCACATCCATTTCAGGTGGGACACTGACAACGGGCTTAGACATAATTTCATAGACATTAACGCGATCAGGTGACTTATCTTTTGCCAATACCTTTTTAGCGATATCTGACAGCATCACAACGCCGTACTCGTCATCCTCATTACGTTTTTTGATAATCACGTAGCTAGCATTATGCTCTTTCATTTGAATCAAGGCGTCTTTAACGGTCATCATGCCGTCCATTTCAACGTAGTTACTCCGCATGACATCCTTAATTTTAACAACCGTTTTATTGGTATGACTCATAACTCTTCCTCGACTTTAGCTGCAATAGATTGTATTTGGTGCGAGACGCCCACAGCATCTTCAACATCTAACTGTACGGCAATTCCCGTACCCGGACTGGTATCGAATTCGCCTACCTGTCCAATAGTCTCTAATATATGCCGGCTTAAGTGCTCTTCAACTATAAACAGCAAGACATCCCGTTGAGTCTCCAGGGTCAGGCCAAAAAAAGTCTTACTCTTTTTAATCCCTTCGCCTCTGGCATGGTTGATCACTGTGGCACCAGTCGCCCCAGCTTTTCGCGCAGCCTTCATGACCTTATCGGTTTTGTCATCCTCTACAAACACCAGCAATAATTTAAAATGCATGTACTTTCCCCTATTCGAAATTCTCTACAAACTCTGTACAGAGCTTATTCAGCTTGTGCCAAGCCCTGTTGTTGGTTTCGCTTAGCCAAATACTCAGTAATTTGCGCATAGGCCATCACCGACATTATTGGAAATAAGCTAGCAAAAGCGATTAAACCAAAACCATCAATCAAAGTGCTTCGCCCAGGTACTGTTTCAGCTAAGCCTAAACCCAAGGCTGCAACCAAAGGCACAGTTACAGTAGATGTCGTTACACCACCTGAGTCATAAGCCAAAGGCACGATCAGTTTGGGTGCAAAACAAGTTTGAATTACGACGACCACATAACCAGAGATAATAAAATAATGGATCGGAATTCCGGTAACGATACGATAAGTTCCTAAGGAAATACCTACTGCTACACCAATTGCGACGGCAATACGCAAACCCCAAATGCCGATCGCACCACCCGATACTTCATTCGCCTTGATCGCTACAGCTATTAGAGAGGGCTCTGCTATCGTGGTACTAAATCCTATGGCAAAGGCGAACAGATAGACCCAATAATAATCAAACCACTGAAGTGCATCGGCACCAATATCCCTCGCTCCTGCTATAAAAGCTGGATCAGTCAACTGTTGCGCCATTAATTTACCTAAGGGAAATAAGGCTCTTTCCAAACCGAGTAAAAATAGCGATAACCCGATCAGCACGTACAAGAAACCAAACAGCACCCTTTTCATATTGGGTATAGGCTTGCGAATCACAAGAAATTGAAAGCCAAACAATATAGCCGCGATAGGAATCACGTCTTTAATCGTGGCGAACGTAATGTCGATAATATCGTTGAGAAGTTCCATTAAGCGCCGAGCTCACTATATGATCATGCCGTAAGCCATCACGAATATCATCGGAGATAGCGACGCAAATGCGATTAATCCAAAACCATCAATCATCGGATTTCGGCCCTTGATTGATGAAGCCAAACCTACGCCCAACGCAGTCACCAGAGGAACAGTAATCGTTGAGGTTGTCACACCGCCCGAGTCATATGCAATCCCGATAATTTCCTTTGGTGCGAAACTCGTCATAATCACAACTAGAATATAGCCGCCAATAATCATCCATTGGATCGACCAGCCTGCAATAATACGCACCACACCCAGAACGATCGCCAAGCCTACAGAAAAAGCCACCGTAAATCGTAAGCCACTGGCATAACTTGTTTTAGCGGCTTCAGTTGCTTCGATCATGCCGCCTTCTGCGGCGACCGTTGCGGCTTCTGCAGCGACTGCTATCAAGGCAGGTTCAGCTATTGTCGTACCAAAGCCCAATGCAAAAGCAAAAGCAATCAGCCAAGCGACACTACCCTTCTTTGCTAAGGCATGAGCCATTGACTCACCGATCGGAAATAAGCCCATTTCCAGACCGAAAATGAAAAACGTCAAGCCAAGCAATACAAATATGACACCAATAATCATATCGACCAGGTTAGGTATCGGCTGCTGAAGTACTGCAAATTGAAAAAATGCAATAACAATTATGATCGGCGCCAGGTCTCTGAGACTACCTAGCATTGAACGAAAAATAGCGAGTATGCCTTGCTGCAAACTAAGTTCCCTTAATCTATACAAAGTTAGAAGTTGATAGCCCAAACAAGGTTTAGGCCCTAGAAACAAAACTCTAGAAATGAGTATAGGCCAATACTCACAAAGTGAAATTGACCTAAGACAATTTGAAAGCGCTTAGAGACCTTTACTTGTAGGTTTTACAAGGCCCAAGAACTCACTTAATCAGCAGCGACAAGCGTCGAATTACTTAACACTTATGATGTGACTTGCATCACAAAAAGAACCAATCATTACGATAAGCTACTGAAAAACATCACCAGACCTGAATAAAGTATTGTTATTGCATCAAGACTCTAGATTCTTAATCGACGCTTATTTCGAGGTGTATAAGATGTCTATTGTCAAAAGTCTCTTCCTATTTTTAGTTCTAATATTATCATCCAATCAAGCACTTTCACTTTCATGCGGAAGCAGTCTCAGAACAGCCGATCTAAGTCCTGCAACGAACTGTATAACGGGCCTAGGAAACCCCAGCATTAGTGCTATTAACGCCTTGTTTGACACCCCCCCTAGCTGGCAAAGAGTTAGCTCAGTAGAAGACAATACCTCTGGTGGTAGCGATGGCTGGTTTGGGGTGTCACTGGATCCAAACTCTAACTGGGGACAGAGCAATGTTTCTGGTGAATGGAGCTTAGATTCTGCCTTCTGGGATGCTTACAATGAGGGTGTAATATCAATGCGCGTAGGGAATGGAGGCGGAGACCCCGACTTTTTTGCTTGGAAACTGTCCGATGGAGCATCGACAGGAAGTTTCAGCTACGAGCGTCTAGCCGGTGGTGGAGGTGGTTTATCAAACCTAAAACTATGGGGACGAGTTACCGAAGTTATTCGCATTGAAGAACCTGCAAATATCGCACTCTTTATCATTGGCTTATTTGGCTTATTTGCCTCCAGACGCTTTAGCCAAACACACCCTTAATGTACATATGCGCAAGTTCACATTCACACAATTAACTGTCAGATTAGTTTACCCCCCCATAACAAAACCTTATTTTTTACACTTAAAAAGCATGATAATTAATTGTAGTTAAAGACAGAGGCAAATCATTGGTACAATTTATGCGTTAAAACCCTTATGTAAAATTATTAACAGGGAATATCATGAAAAATACTCTTAAAATAATATCAGGTATTGCGTTACTAAGCTTTGCCAGCCAATCTTTTGCAGCGATTTGTACTAGCGAAGGGCGAACTGCAGAGTTAACCATATCCACCGTCTGTGAATCTGGTAATGGAAACCCACACACTAACGATATCAACAATCTGTATGGTGACACACCTAGCTGGGAAAAAGTATCTGACATCGCAGGGTTTGAAGGTACTGACCTAAGCTTAGCTGATGGCCCATTACGAATCGGTTTAAATACAGGTTCTCTTTGGGGAAGCACCGACGTTACCGGAATATGGGGCATTCACAGTTCATTTTGGAGTCAGTTTGATGAAGCAGTGATCTCAATGCATGTTGGCGGAAACCCTCAAGATAACACTTCTGACTTCTTCGCATGATCCATTGCAACAAGCTCAACAACTGGCACGTTTGATTACAATCAAAGCTACGGAAATGGTGGCGGCTTATCTAACTTTATGCTTTGGGGAAGAAACACGGGTAACACAGTTGAGACTCCCGAGCCAGGCAGCATAGCTTTACTTGCTCTAGGCTTACTAGGTTTAGGTTTCTCTAGAAAGCTCTCTCAGCAGTAATAGTAAAAAATACGTTCTGGGTATTGATTACCCAGAAACACCTTACTTCTTACCCTCATAGATGACACCAGCACTGAGAATCACCAGATCAAGCTCTACGATAAACTAAAGATTGAGCTCACCGAAACTCTTATTGAAGTCCCTTAACTGATCATCTCCCCGGTCATACTCCGCCTGCCATAAAAGATCTTTATAATCTGATAGGACACGCTCTATAGATCGACTTAACTCATCGAAGTCTCCGTCCGCGACATAGATGGCCGCACGTACAATTCGATTTGTTACACGCCAATTTGTTTTAACAAACAAGGCCTCAATTTCATCTTTGGCCAGCAACCACTGCTTGCCAAAATCTCGCTCTAACTTATTTTGAATATCACCCAACAACTGCATTTCCACCTCACGAGGTTTGATTAAAAAGTGTCAGTTAAACCTCACTTAGCTACCAAGGCAGAACATCCCCATTTGAATGCCAGAACGTACCAGTATTCGTAAGATTCAACTCATCTACTCTCTGAGCTAAACGCTCAGCAGCTTGATCAGGGGTAATGTCGCCATAGCCTCCTATCATTTCAGTACCCACTAGACCCGGGTGGAAGACTCCGACAGCAATACCTTGATCTTCTAGATCCATCGCGAGAGAAACTGAGGCGATATTTAAGGCACACTTAGACATGCGGTAGCCATAGCGACCGCCACTGCTATTATCAGCTATGGATCCCATTCTACTGGTGATGATGGCAACCTTACCACCACTATCCAAATTGCCGAGAAGCGCCTCTGTTACTCGCAAGGGGCCTAATGCATTCACGCGAAACTGCTCTTCGAGCTGATCATAGTCGATATGCCCCAATACCTCATCTCGAAGAATTCCGGCGTTATTAATAAGAAGGTCTAATTTCACACCTTGAAGCTCAACACCTAGTCTAGCCACATCCTCTGCTTTGCTGACATCGATTCCTGCGATTATCTGGCACCCCAACGACAACAACTCTTCACTAGCTTCACGACAGACGGCATACACCGAGTAACCTTTAAACTTATAGTACTGACAGAAAGACAAGCCAATACCACGATTTGCTCCGGTTACAAGTATATTTTTTGACATGATATCTCCTACGAAATCTATTGGTGAAGCCGATAATAATATATAGAATATAACGTTATCGATTTATCTAAGGAGATGCAATGAGTCACGAAGCAACTAAAGCTTTACGCAGCATGCAACATCATAAGTTAGTATTACCTGAGCATATGAACCACCAAGGCTCCTTGTTTGGTGGCAACTTGCTGATGTGGATAGACGAAGTCGCCTATATGACGGCCGCCCTTCACTACCCAGGGCTGCGATTCGTTACCGTTGCACTCGATAATGTTGAATTCAAACATCGAATCGACTGTGGCGAAATAATTTGTTTTAAGGTCGACCTTGAGCGACAGGGAAACTCTTCAATTACTTATTTTATTTCAGTACGAAACGCTCGCGAAGACAAAGATACAGTTTTATTTGAAACTCGAATCACATTTGTATGCATTGATGAACTGGGTAATAAATGCCCTATTGAGTAACTACCAAGTAAATTACGACTTAAGATATAAGCATAAGTAAGGTCTAAGGCTAATCATGAATTCTTTACAAAACAACCATCCACAAAACTTTATCTCTGACTTTTTTAAGCTTGAGTCTGCCGGTGGAATATTACTAATTTTTGCAGCAGTCCTTGCCTTAGTGTTTGCTAATACGCCCTTATCTTCAATTTATGAATTGCTGCTATCAACCCCTGTAGAAGTCAAGATTGGCGCACTGGAAATCGCGAAGCCATTACTGCTATGGATTAATGATGGCCTGATGGCGGTATTCTTCTTTTTAGTCGGATTAGAACTAAAAAGAGAGCTATTAGAAGGCGAACTTTCCGACAAGCGAAATATAGTCTTACCCGGAATCGGCGCACTGGGTGGCATGCTATTTCCTGCACTTATATATGTTTACTTTAATTACGAAGACCCTCAGGCCCTTAGTGGTTGGGCCATTCCTGCTGCAACCGATATTGCTTTTGCCCTTGGTGCCCTGACGCTTCTTGGTTCCAGAGTTCCTACCTCGCTTAAAATATTCCTTACCTCTTTAGCAATTTTTGATGATATTGGCGCGATTCTGATCATCGCATTGTTTTACACGGATAAATTATCGCTAAGCGCGTTAATAATCGTTGCAGGCTGCATCCCTTTCCTAATTATCATGAACAAACGAAATGTCATCTCCAAAAGTGCTTATATTTTTATCGGTATCATTATGTGGGTTGCAACGCTTAAATCGGGCGTTCATGCGACACTTGCAGGTGTAGTTCTAGCGATATTCATTCCTATGAAATCTAGAGAGAACCCTTCGTTCTCGCCGCTTAAAGATCTGGAGCATGACCTTCACTCAGTCGTTGCTTTTGGAATTCTCCCCGTCTTCGCCTTCGCCAATGCTGGAATCAATCTATCAGGTATAGGTTTAGAGCAAATGCTTCATAACGTCCCCGTTGGCATCGCGCTAGGCTTGTTTGTCGGTAAGCAAGTGGGGATATTCGGTTTATGCTGGCTTGCCATTAAACTTAAACTAGCCCAACTACCTTCTGGCATGAACTGGCTTAGCCTGTATGGCACAGCGGCACTCTGTGGTATTGGCTTTACAATGAGCTTGTTTATTGGCTCACTTGCCTTTGAAGAAAGCGGAGTCAACATGATCTTTGATGAACGCCTTGGTATCGTCGTGGGTTCGCTGATATCTGGTATATTCGGCTTCTTTATCCTGAACAAAGCATTACCGAAATAACTGCTAGCTAAATTAGACTATATTCGCTAGCAAGCCTTTCATGGGGTCACATCAGACATAGATATAAGTGTCGATATTTTTTACAACCTATGAAAAACAACAAGACAAAAACAAACTCAATATATTGTTTTATATAATTTTTTTCAAACAGGCATATAAATAGCTTTAATCTGACCAGCCACCAAATTCAATGTAATACAACTAGGATACACACATGAAAAAATTACTCTAAGCGCTCTTACTTTAGTATTAGCAGCGCTGAGCTTAAACGTTAGCGCAACGACGATGACTATTGACACTCGTAGTATCACTAATGGTATAGACGACACGGATTTTATTACTTCATGGACTGATCAAACTTAAGCGATTAACTCACTAAATATTTCAGATTTCAGTGGTTTCTTTTCTGGCAACAACACGATCAGCCACTTAAGCATCTCACTAACATCTGCTATAAGCGGCTCGTGGGGAATCGAAGCTGGCTTGGACGCAGGCTACGGCGCAGCTCTATATGTTGATGGTAGCCTAATCGAAAATAGAACTGATGACCTTTGGTGGCAATACAACTGGAACAATTCTGACGTTCTATCTGGCACTGCCGGTATTTCTGCTGGCAGCCACACTATCGACCTATACTGGGCAGAAAACTGCTGCAACGGTTATAGCAGCGGTCGTTTCACAACAGATGGCGGCAGCACATGGCAGTCACTTTCTGTAGCAAATATTGATGCAGCTACTGTATCTGAGCCAGCGACTCTTGCTCTATTTGGTCTTGGTCTATTAGGTTTAGCTGGCGTACGTCGATTTAAATAAGCTTAACCTACTCCATCTCCTGGTGGTAAAGCTTTGGGTATTTTTTATACCCAAAGCTTTTTTAAAACTTAGTAACAAGCCCTCTCGAATATTTCTGCTTCCAAACCTCCTTACAAGCTCCCTTAATTCAGCGCCGTGTATTAGAATCAGTGTCATCAATCTATTAGCTACGCTGACCACACCATGACACGCAATCAGCTTTCGACTAGCGAATCGATCATTGTCGACGCACAAAGTTATTATGAGCAGCTTATCGAAGCAATTGATCTTGCCCAGCAAGAAGTTTTACTTGAGTCATATATCTTCAACAATGATTTTATTGGTCAGGCCATCTCTCAAGCTCTTGAAAACGCTTCTTTAAGAGGAGTGCAAGTCAGGGTTTTGGTTGACGGAGTTGGGGCAGGTAATAATTTTGAGCAGGTTGCCAAACAGCTCATTAATTGCGGCGCTGAAGTAAAAGTATACCGGCCATTACCTTGGCGTTTTGATCTATGGCCTTTATCCCTCTTCCCTGCTGCTGGTATTTTTAAGTTATGGCACTTGCTGAGCTATATTAATAATCGTGACCACCGCAAGCTTGTACTCATTGATGATAAGCTGGTTTTTCTTGGCAGTTTCAACATTACAAAAGCGCATTTACCCAAGGCCCTTGGCGGTCAACAATTTAGTGACACAGCAATCAGAATATCTGGACAAGTAACCCAGAGCGTAAGGCTAGCTTTCGACACCTGCTGGTATAAACACTCATGTCGCACCAGCGCTCGGTACTTGCCTGAGAGCCCTTTTCTCTATAACTTCAGCCGCCGCTTAAGACGAAAACAGAGAAAAGACTTATTACAGAGAATTAAAAATGCAAAGCATGCGGTATGGATAGCGAACGCTTATTTTGTACCAGATAGCGAACTGCAAGACGCCCTATGCACAGCAAGTAAAAGCGGGGTTGATGTAAGAATATTACTCCCCGGGCGTTCGGATATATTTTTCATTCCTTGGGCCTCTGCGTTCTTCTATTCAACATTACTTGAAGCTGGCATCCGACTCTACGAATACCAAGCAGGAATCATGCACTCTAAAACCTTGATTATTGATGACTGGGCTTGCATCGGCTCAAGTAACCTCAACACCCGCAGCCTAATGCATGATTTGGAAATCGATTACAGCCTGCAACTTACCGCCAGCCGAGAGCAATTGGCAATTAATTTTCGTGACGACCTGAGCTGCAGCGAAGAACTGAAGAGCGACTCGCTGGACAAAAAGCATTTTATCCAACGGTATTTGGGCGGACTGCTACTAATATTTTTCTCTTACTGGGTGTAAAAACTACCAAGCGATTAGCAAGTCATCCTCTTGTATATTTATTCGCCCTGGGTCCATACTGACACTACCACTAGCAAAACCAGGGTGCACCTGAGAAACGGTGAGTGATGTCTTGACATTCGTTAGTTCAGTACCCGCTAGCATATCTGCGTCGTAATAATTGTAGGTACGATATAAAGAAAACTTATCTCCAGGGCGAACACCGGAGCTTGCACCCGAATTGAAGTGTAATGTTTTACCGTCAACTCTTGATATACGTGCAATAAAGGGCTGACACTCCAATTGCTCTCCTACTAAAGTAGCAACACCATCCACCAGTTGAGCGACTGCTAGACCATATTCGTCATTCCAGAACTCTGCAGTGCCAAAGCCACTCAGATCATCAATATCATCTTCCCACGGCGCAGATACTGCAAAACTTCTTTGCCAGATAATCGCACCACTATAGCCATCATGAACAAATAGCTCCATTGCAAAGCGACGTTTGATATTGGCGTTATTGCTCATCCTTTTCAGTTTCGCCCAATATGATGTGGAGAAAGCTTCCGGGTCTTCTAGCGACAGATCTCTCACCACACCTGAGATAACAAATTGAGCTCCAACCTGCTTCGCGTAATCAGCCGCTTTGGTCAGTGTACTCTGCGATGTGAAGTGACTGGGCGCATTGATCACATCCTGATGCAAAGAAAACTCACTCTGCTCGAAAACAACTAACTTATCTTGCAGCTGTAAAGACTGATTAAGTGCACTGGCCAATCCACGCTCAATATTATGAAACCCCCCCAATCTCAGTTGAGCAGGAGACTGAACCGAAAACCCCAGCACCGCGATTTTTTTACGATATTTTTTTGCTTGGGAATCAGGGCAACTGGCAACTTCTTCAACATCAAAGTTCATCACCAGATTCAAGATGCCTTTTTTAACAAATTCATCTTGTAGTACAGATTTACGAATACGCGCTTCACCCGAAACTGAAAAGTAGTCCTTACTTATCTTTCCATTGCTAACACGTTGATCACTCTTTACTCGGGCACCCGCCTGAAGCAGAGCTTGCTTAAGCGCATCCTGTCGAGCACGATCTCTCGCCAGATCATAGCGTTGACCATCAAAATCTGCCTGCCCTGTGACTTGTATCCACTCTGCATTAGCACTTACTGGTGATAGCAAACAAGACATTAGAGCGAGCAAGAAGGAAAAATACTTCATACCAACCTCACTTCAAAAAATATACAGATTGCATTGACTGAGATGCAGCACGCTTAGTGCGGGGCTCACTACTGGAAGCCATAGGCAGTGGCCGGTGGCAATCTATACCGAACTTGATATTGTTCATTTTATTGATACAGTCGTGAAAATCGCCTGGCAGTAATATTTCCAACACAGTCTCAAATCCGCGCCCCTTATTCTCAATAATCGAAACTACCCTTGCACCTCGCACATAAGAATCGACAGCCGCTGCATAGTGATCACTTTTCATCACAAACTCATCAACCTGGGAACCACCACTGATTCCGATACCGTAAAGCCTTTCGGCCAAGGTACGGTAAGCATCAAGCTTTGAGGCCCTTATCGCCATCAAACGCTTCGACTCTGACTCCGAGTCCTCCTTTCTTTCATAAGCGCCATACCCCGTAACACGGACTACAATAGGCTCAATCGGCTCCTTCTCCTCTTTCTTCATCGTACCCACACTATTCTTATCTTTATATTTATGGGCATGAGCCGGAGAAAAGCAGAGCGCAGCGGTTAGTAAACAAAAAATGACTAGATTCTTCAAAGCAAGCATATCAAACTAGGTTCCCAGTAAATGGTGAGCGAAGATCGCATCGAGACACCCCGAACAACAGATACTTAAATGCGTTAATAAGAGCCAAATACCTGAGTTTTTCATAATCACTATGAAAATCCTGTGCCAAGTCATTACTGTAAAATTTGCAGCAATTCAGGAGAGCGCTTGCCGTTTTCATAGCTCTAAGCGGCAAATAAGGTTGTTAGGCGGCAATACAGAGTCATTAAATGACTTCAATACATAAGCACAGTTAAGCCAAAAAAATTACCACGAATTTGGACATTATGTTACAAAGCGTGACGTGCCCGTCGTTGTCACTTTCGACTTTCCGTTAAAATTGCCTCTACGGATCAAGCTACGTACAGTCACCGTACCGTTAGCCAGCATAAGTTAACTAGTCAGGACCCGCTCAAGGAACAAGGAAATAATGAATTTCAGATCCACCTTCAGCTTATCAAACTTTGCCATTTGCTTAGTTTGTCTCGCTTATAGCTCAACCGCACTAAGTGGCTACAAAGTATTTTTAGACCCTCGTTCCATGGCTATGGGCGGAACCGGTGTTGCTTCAGCTTCAAAGTTTAACGCGTCCGCTCACAACCCTGCTTTGATTGCCTTCAACCGAGGCGATAAGCCCGACAAGATCTATCTTGCAATAAATAGTGGCCAGCGACAGCTTTACGGAGAGTCTTTTAACTCTGACGTTCTCGACTATCAAAATTCACCAATAGAACAAGACTTTATCAACGCCGCTAACAGCGGAGATATTAGCGACACCAGAGATACCGCTAAACTTCTAAAAGACTCTCTAAGTGAAAAAAGTTTTAGCTCATATCGCTCTGATGAAATGCATAACTTTAACTTGTTAGTGGATACTGACCCGCTAACTATCAATTTCTACACTCGCCGTGAAATTCGCAAAGTAAGCACCATCCTAAATAAAGATGCAGCAACTATTGATGACATTGTTAGACAAGTAGAAACTACTGGCCTTGCGGAATCCACAGGTATTGAAGACCTATTAAGTTCATCGGTTGAAAGCACTCAATTTGACTATGAAGAAATGGGCGCAACCGTCGCTACAACCAATGTTATTGATTATAACATGCCCATATCGTGGGGTTTTACACCCAAACTGATTCAGTTCAATGCATCTCAAGTTTCAAGGCCGCTAGATGAATACGATGTGAATAACGCTCCGGCTGACAGACCTAGTGATAGCAACCTAGAATGGAACGTAGATATAGGCTTAGCAATCCTGTTTACCGACAACTTTTTACGTGAAGAATTCGGCCTGGATGGTTGGTGGCTAGAAGGCGAGTGGGTATTCGGTATTTCTGGAATGAATATGTTTCCAACCGACATTTCAACATTCTCCCCTCCCGTACCCACTGATGAATTACCTCGAGGCAAGCCTTCAGTTCAAGCACGCTATAAAGTGGGTTTAGCCACTTACCGTGAAGACTATATGATGACGCTTGATATTGATCTAAACGAAGATGAAGTGTTCGCCTTCGAAGGCAATACCCGCTTCATATCTTTTGGTGGTGAGTATTACTGGAGAGATGACTTCCACTTACGTGCAGGTGCGCGCTTCAATATTGCTGAAACAGAAGAGGCCTCAAAAGAAGATCACACCTTAACAGCTGGTTTTTTATACCAGCCACGCCACTTCAATATTGAGGCTGCATTTATGCTGAGTGAAGTAGAAGCTGGCGGTTCGATAGGATTTGGTTTAGCATTCTAGCTCTTTCTCTCCCGTGGGCTTGAATGTGATGAAAACCTACCTTGTGGGTGGTGCTGTACGTGACTCTTTGCTCGAAATTAACAGCAAGGATAAAGACTGGGTCGTAGTAGGTAGCAACCCAGACGAGATGCTTAAACAAGGCTTTACCCAGGTCGGCCAAGACTTCCCTGTATTTCTCCACCCCAAAACTAGAGAAGAGTACGCTCTTGCGCGGACAGAGCGTAAAAACGGTCAGGGCTACCAAGGCTTCAGCTTTGACACGTCAAAATCAATCACTTTAGAACAAGACCTTATCAGAAGAGACCTAAGCATTAATGCGATGGCAATGAGCGCAGACGGTGAGCTGATTGATCCGTATGGCGGTCAAGACGATCTGAAGAACAGACTACTCAGGCACGTCTCGCCAGCCTTCACAGAAGACCCACTAAGAATTCTACGCGTGGCTCGTTTCGCTGCTCGCTTTTATCACCTCGGCTTTAAAATAGCTGACGAAACACTCGATTTCATGAGCAAAATGGTTCTGAAAGGTGAGGCAAATCATTTAGTCCCTGAGCGTATCTGGCAAGAAACTGAACGAGCACTAAGTGAAAAGTCCCCTTGGATTTATTTTGAAGCACTTAGAAAAGTTGGCTGCCTGAAAGTCGTATTCCCGGAAATCGATGCGCTATTTGGCATTCCTCAGCCAGAAAAGTACCACCCAGAAATCGACTGTGGCATCCACGCTCTCATGTCCTTGGAGCAAGCTAGTCAACTAAGCCAATCAAAACAAGTTCGCTTTGCTGCTCTTACACACGACTTGGGAAAAGCTTGTACCGCCCCTGAAAAATGGCCAAGCCATCATGGCCATGAGCGCCTAGGTTTAGAGCCGATAAAGAAGCTCTGTGAACGAAATCGAGTACCGAATGAATACCGAGACCTGGCATGTTTATGCAGTGAATATCACACGCACATCCATAAAGCTTTTGAGTTAAGAAGTGAAACCATTCTGAAAGTTTTAAAGCAGTGCGACGCCTTTAGACGCCCTGAGCGCTTTGCAGAAATATTACTGTGCAGCAAGGCAGACTCACGAGGTAGGACCGGGTTTGAAAAGGCGCAATACCAACAAGCAGATCTTTTTAGCCGGATATTACACACTCTCAGCTTAATCACCACAAAAGAGATCGTTGCCGAGGGCTACAAAGGGAAAGAAATTGGCGAGCAGCTAGACCGTTTACGAAAAGAAAAAATAAAGCAGATAAAAAGCACTTATGAAGGAGAAAACTCGCCCACTAGCTGAGCATTTTTAAATCCGCACTGACGCCAAGCCTCATAACTTATGATTGCCACTGCATTGGACAAGTTTAGGCTTCTGCTATCGACCATCATTGGAATGCGGATTCTGTGTTCTGACTGAATACTCGCTAAAACTGAATCGGGCAGCCCTGCCGTTTCAGAACCAAACAATAATACGTCACCTTCCTGGTAAGTGAGCTGATCATGAGGCCCACTCCCCTTAGTTGTACATGCAATAATTCGCCGCCCTTCAACAGCCTCAAGAAAAGAAGCATAGTCCTTATGGCGCGTTACGTTTGCCATATCTCGATAGTCCAGACCCGCACGTCGAAGTTTCTTTTCTTCTAGATCAAACCCCAATGGCTCGATTAAATGAAGATAACAACCGTTGTTCGCAACCAGACGAATTATATTACCTGTATTGGGGGCGATCTGAGGTTCATAGAGTGCGATATGGAACATATATTTAATATCAACCAAATAGGGAAAATAGAAATAACAAAAAAATGCGCTCAAACAAAAAAGCAGTGCGACATAGCACTGCTTTCTTCTTTCATAACAAGAGGCTTAGTGAGTAGACTCACTACCCGCTTTTTTCTCAGCCGCTTCTTGCGCTTCTTTTTGCTTCTTCATTACAGCTTGAGCAAAGATAGCATCGAAGTTAACCGGTGCAACCATCATTGCCGGGAAGCTACCTTTAACGACAACTGTGTCAATAGTTTCACGCATGTAAGGGAATAGAAGATTTGGGCAAAACGCATTTAGCGCTTGTGCCAATTGAATACCTTCTAGACCTTCAAGCTTAAAGATGCCCGCTTGCTGAACTTCAACAATGTAAGCCGTCATACCTTCGACTGAAACGGTAAAAGTAGCTGAAACAACTACTTCATAGTGATCTTCACCTAAACCAGCATTTTTAGTATTGAGATCCATTTTCACTTCTGGCTTCCATTGTTTCTGGAAAACCATGGGTGAGTTCGGTGACTCAAAGGAAATATCTTTTACATAGATGCGCTGTAGGGCAAAGTTGACTTGTGGCTGCTGTTCCTCTTGAGCGCCAACTTCAGGCGTTTCATTCTCTGACATGATGGATCCTAATTCTTGATAATNTGATAACAGCTCGTAAAACTTAAGCTGACGAGCCAAAAGTTAAATACTAGGCGGTGCTAGTTAAAAATGCGAGCCTATCAAGCTCTTTTTTTAGTTTTTGCGATAGGAATAACCTTATAAGCTATAAGGTCTCCAATAAAGCGTCTAGCTCACCCTTTGCCTCTAAAGCAAATAAGTCGTCACAGCCACCTACGTGA
>NZ_LWGG01001153.1:0-1125 GCF_001635365.1 Oleiphilus sp. HI0128
CCCAGCATGAGCGTGAAGGTCGCTGGTGGTGGGAGGAAGCGACTCAAAAAGAATGCGGCTTGCACATTACCGAAAGTAAATAAGCCGTCGTCGATACAACAAGGCCGCTAATTCGCGGCCTTGTTTAACTAAAAGGAGCCTTGCTCTCTATAACGATTGCGCATACTTCTGCAAGCCTTTAGAGATCCCCTGCTCCAGGCCTTTCGAAATAATACTGGTAGTCAGTGGAATCTTAGACTCAAGCTCTATCGTGTAGTCTAGCGTTGTAGCGCCGCCTTCCTCACTAAATCTAAGCTCTCCTACATGGTTCTTAATGGGGCTTCCTTTAGTGATTTTGTATTGAATAAACTCATCTGGTTTAAACTCAGTAATCGTTTCTTCAAAGCCCGGTAAAATCCCGATCTTGATCTCTCTAACCGAACCCAAGCCGTTAGCACCATCAGCACCATCAACAACTCTAGACATATTGATACCACAAATCTTACCGAAAGTATTATGATCACTAAGTGTGGCAAATACCTCACTGACTGGCGCATTGAAAATTTGCTTCATTTTTATTGTATTAACAGACATGCATCACTTACCTTTTGGCGATTTAATAATGGATAGCGGCACGACAAAACAGCCGTGACCCCCAGTCATTATATATAAATATTCCGGGCTTTAAAGCGAAAAGCTACTACTTAAGAAATTAAGCGCTAAAGACAGTATAGGCGTGAAATCTTGTAGCTAAGCCGCTTTGGTTTTACTAGAATTAGCAAGCGGCATCATGAAATGACGACGCCCTCCAATATAACCGTAAATATGAGACCCCTATGTTTGACTACCAAGCCCCGAAAGACCTACTACAATCCAAAGTCATCTTAGTTACCGGAGCGGGTGATGGAATCGGCAAGACCGCAGCACTTAGCTTTGCCAAGCATGGAGCAACTGTAATTTTATTGGGGCGAACCGTTTCAAAGCTAGAAAAAGTATATGACGAGATTGAATCCAAAGGCTACCCAAAGCCGGCAATAATTCCAATGAACTTGGAAGGCGCTGTCGAGAAAGACTATATCGACGTTGCTAACTCGATCGAAGCAGAATTCACTCATATCGATGGCATCTTACACAACGCGGCGCAGC
>NZ_LWGG01001154.1:0-1313 GCF_001635365.1 Oleiphilus sp. HI0128
TACCGTGTTTGTATTTGTAAAAAACGCTGAAAACGCGAATCAAGCTAGCCCGCCTCTTGCTGCAAGTAGACATACTGTTTCTGAGCTTCCTCTAACAATTAACTTGAGTGACGCTGACGCAATGAGTCCTGCAGCTAAGCTTTCCGATGCTAAGCTCGTAAATGTTACTGCGCGTGTTTCCAAGTCGGGTCAAGTTAGCGCAGCAAGTGGCGATTTTGAAGGCCGAGCTGAACTGGTTGAGTTAGGTTCCGAGCAACAAGTAAAAATTAACATTAGCGAGCTAGTCAAATAAAGTTTTAGTAATAAGCGCGTAATTACGGCAAGCTTCAAAAACAAAAATAACCTTAAGGAGCGCAAGTATGACGATAAAAGTGCCAAAGGTAATCGACGAATTGGAATCCAAAATTGTCAACACATTGAAGCTCTCCCGTTTCAAGAATCAATTAGTAGGCAAGGGATATGTAACGGGTCTTAAGGCCGTTACCTATTTACTTAACATTCCAAAACCGACGATCTTTATGAGCAAAGGTGCATCAATCAACCTTTGTGAATCGGTTTCTCAGTTTGGCCTCAATAAACTTTTGATTGTTACTGACCAGGCACTTTACGATACGGGCCTTCTCGACCCAGTACTTGAACAGTTAAATCTTTCTGGGATGAAGTATTCACTATTTACCGAAGTAGAGCCTGACCCTACCTTCACAGTAGTTGAAAGTGGCCTCCGTAAGTATCGACAGCAAAACTGTGATTCTGTAATGGCTATTGGTGGTGGCTCTTCAATTGATGCTGCTAAAGTTATTGCTTTAGCTGCAAGTAACGAAGTGAGCCCTCGAGATCTGGTTGGCATTTTAAAGGGCAAGAAACCTTCTGCGCCTTTCTTTGCAATTCCCACCACTGCGGGTACTGGCTCTGAGGCAACCATTGGTGCCGTTATTTCTGACAGCATTACCCACAAAAAAGAACTTGTTATTGATACAAAAATAGTTCCTTTAGTAGCGGCACTAGACCCTGATTTAATGAAGGGCCTTCCTCCTGCTATTACTGCAGCAACCGGGATGGATGCCTTAACCCACCTTGTCGAATCTTATTTAAGCGGCATGGCAAACGAAGAGTCTGACTATTATTCTCGTTCAGGTATTCAAATGATTTTTGAAAACCTACCGAAGGTATACAAACGTGGCAACAATGCTAAAGCACGAGAGAAGATGGCGCTGGCTTCGTACTACGGAGGCTTAACGATAAATATCGCCGGATTAGGGTATGTGCATGCTTTTGCCCACCAATTAGGTGCTAAGTACAAACTACCCCATGGC
>NZ_LWGG01001155.1:0-1186 GCF_001635365.1 Oleiphilus sp. HI0128
TGAAGATGTGAGCGAAGACTTAATTCAATCACATATCTCTTTGGGTGACTTGCCTTTACCTGATTTAATGATTCGCACTGCGGGTGAGCAGCGCATCAGCAATTTTATGTTATGGCAATTGGCCTACGCAGAATTCTATTTTTCCGATTTGTACTGGCCCGATTTCAAGAAGGAACAGATGCTGGAAGCCTTAAAAGCCTATGCTGGACGAAAGCGGCGCTTTGGGCAAACTGATGATCAGTTGGATCAGGCCGAGTAAATAATCACGGGACTCTTTTTGTGTTAAAACAACGAATAATTACAGCTTTAATTCTTGCTCCACTTGTTTTGGGGGGTGTTTTTTTACTGCCTCCAGAGTATTTTTCTTGGTTTGTCGCAGCTATTGTTATTTTAGGTGCCTGGGAATGGGCTAACCTTTCAGGCGTGAGCGCTTCTGCAGCGCGAGTGGTTTATGCTCTCGTTATGGCGGTTTTCCTATTTTTGCTTGTCGGCAGTATGTCTCTTCCCTGGGTATTAACACTTTCTGTTGCATGGTGGGCCTTGGCATGTGTTCTGGTCATGACTTTTCCAGAATCATCTTCCCTGTGGAAGGGGAAAATAGTTCAGTTACTGCTTGGTTTTGTTGTGCTTGCTCCTTTGTGGAAGGCTTTAGTTTTTCTACGCTCAAGTGAATATGCGCCCTTAGCTGACTTAAATGTTCTTTGGCTTATTTTTTATATCTTGATGTTAGTGTGGGCCGCGGATACGGGGGCTTATTTCGCTGGCCGAGCTTTTGGTAAGAAGAAATTAGCACCAAAAGTTTCCCCTGGAAAATCGTGGGCTGGAGCCTGGGGCGGTCTGGCTGCTTGTCTATTGTTATCTCTGATTGCTAGTAATTTGCTAGAACATAATTTCGCAATGACTATACAGTTTGCAGTCATTTCAATTATTACTGGTTCAATCTCAATAATTGGTGACTTAACAGAGAGTATGTTTAAGCGACAACGCGGTATTAAAGATAGTAGTAATCTGCTTCCTGGTCATGGCGGTGTGCTTGATCGTATTGATAGCTTGGTTGCCGCGATTCCAGTGTTTGTCTTTGCTTTATACAATCTCTCTTGGGTCGCCTAGTGTTATTCTACTTTTCGCAAACTCTCAGTAATTCAGGTTATTAAGTGTCGACTATTCAAAGTGTATGTGTCTTGGG
>NZ_LWGG01001156.1:0-1887 GCF_001635365.1 Oleiphilus sp. HI0128
GCTGCTTTAGGCAGGTCGTTCGAGATACTGACCGGACCATATAAGTATTTCACATCAGGGTTCTTGCTTAAGTAAGAACCGATGCCATACCAAAGGTAATCCAAACTTCGTTTGCCCCAATACTTAGGCTGAACAAAACTTCGCCCAAGTTCCGCCCCTTGCTTTAGTAGAGGAAGCATTGACTCGTCATAATCAAAAAGGCTGGCGCTGTATAAGCCCTGAATACCCTGCTGTTCGATAATGTCTTTGGCATTGCCCAGGCGATAGGCACCGACAATCTCCAACTCATTTTCATCCCATAAGACCAATTGACTATAGGACGAGTCATAGTGGTCAATATCACGCCGCTCACCTGTTCCCTCGCCCACTGCGCGAAAGGCAATTTCCCTTAAGCGGCCAATCTCTCTCAATACCGCGCAGCTTCCTTCGTTCTTATAGAGAAAGATCTGTTTATTATCACTGGTCTCACCCAATCGGTTTTGAGAAGCAATAAGCTGCTTAAGTATTTGACGTGATTCAGGGTGAGCAACCGGTGACTGGGTTTGCCATATCCCCTTTTTACCCTTACCCACTTTATAGAGGTGTTTTTTGAACAGTTTGACCTGAGTCTTAACTGGCAAACCACTCTTGGCATAGGTCTCATGAATGACAAGCTTACCGACACGGATCGCAACCGTCTTGCGTGTTTGCTTATACATTTCAGGCACAAGCATCATGGTAGAAAGCGGCTTATAGATCGCAGACACACCGTAAAACAGAGCAGAGTTTGCTGCATCAATATACAAAGGCAACACCGGCGCATTCATTTCTAAAGCTATATCAAGAAAGTCACGACGCCACTTGGTATCCGTCACCCCACTCGGGCGAATACGGGATAATTCTTCACTGGGGAAAAAGATCAGCACACCTTCTCGCTCCAGGTGTTCTTTCAAAGCGACATTACGTGTTTTAGCCGTATTCTCGGAGTAAGGCTGACAAGCCAAAGTAATCGGCGCAAGCGCATCTAACTCATGAACGCCTTCATCGACCACAACACGCACGTCTGACCTTACATCACTTACCAACTTGAATACCGCCGCTGCATCCAGAGTACCTAAAGGATGATTGGCGATAATCACCAAGCGGCCTTCAGTCGGAATTCGTTCTTTCTCATTCCAAGGCGTCTGAAAGGAAAACTCAAAGTGCTGAAGAATCTGCTCGACAAACTCAACACCTTTAAGGTGAGGATGATCTCGCAGGAAAGAGTCTAAGGTTTTTCGTGAACGAGATAGTGAGCTAAGCGGTGCTCGTAATATCTCGGGAATCCCACCGTTTTTATCGGCAAGGCCATCATTGCTAGACATGCGCTCGACAGCAGGTTGAAGTGTACCGTTTGTTTTCTCACTATCTACTGCCTTGTTAACCAACAAGCTCTGAAAACCCATACCTAGACTCCTGTGTTTTTAGGCAGGATAGTAATTCAGTGTGAAGCAAATGTGACGCTTTGGTGTCAGTTTGATGTCAATGGGATCACCACGGAACACAGTTGATAAACTTGACCCTAACCCGGTAGCCCTTTAAATTGCTTGCCTACTCATACGAATTCGCCACGAACAAGAGAGCCAAAATGAAATATATCGACACCCCAAACTTCGGCGCACCTGATGTCATGCAAGTTGCTGAAGGCGAACGCCCTGGCATTCAAGAAAATGAAGTACTGGTGAAGGTAGCAGCAGCCGGCGTTAATCGCCCTGACGTGATTCAGCGACAAGGCAACTACCCGGCCCCAAAAGATGCGTCACCCATATTGGGTTTGGAAGTAGCCGGTGAAGTGGTCGAAGTCGGTTCTGCCGTTACTACCTTAAAACAAGGCGATAAGATTTGTGCACTCACCAACGGTGGTGGCTA
>NZ_LWGG01001157.1:0-1292 GCF_001635365.1 Oleiphilus sp. HI0128
CGGCCGCAGTTCTTGGTTTCGCGCATACTGTTGGCGAGTTTGGGCTTGTTTTGATGATTGGCGGAAACATTCAGGATGAGACGCGCGTTATTTCTGTTCAGATTTATGACCATGTAGAAGCGCTGGAATACTCCCAGGCCCACGGCTTAGCCGGCATTATGGTTATATTTTCCTTTATCGTGCTGCTTTGCTTATACAGTTTTAACAGAAGGCAAAATCTTTTTGGTGGACTGAAAAATGGAGTATAAGCCTACAATCGCGATCAACCTCCACTCNACACGCAGCCCGCGCAATGGCAAGCCCTTCGAGCTACAAATCAACACCACGCTTCCAGGGGACGGAATTAATGTAATCTTTGGGCATTCCGGCTCAGGGAAAACAAGCCTATTACGCTGCATCGCAGGCTTAGAGCACGCAAGCGGATCTCTAGTCATAAACGGAGCTGAATGGCAAAGCTCGACCTCTTTTTTGCCAACCCACAAGCGTCCAATTGGTTATGTATTCCAGGACGCCAAGTTATTCCCTCATTTAAGCGCAATAGGCAATCTAGAATATGCTATTAAGCGCGCCAGCAAAAGCAGCGCAAAGCGTATCAGTATCGAGCATGTTCTTTCAATTCTCGGAATCGAAGCTCTTCTAAACAAGAAGCCCGATGAATTATCAGGAGGAGAACGCCAGCGAGTTGCGATTGCCAGAGCTTTACTTGTTCAGCCTGAACTCTTATTAATGGATGAGCCATTAGCTTCTTTAGATAAAGCCAGAAAACTCGAAATCCTTCCCTACGTTCAAAAGATTCGATCAGAATTTCGTATACCAATTTTATACGTCACTCACTCGGTAAACGAAGTCGCTAAACTTGCTGACCACTTAGTAATACTTGAAAACGGAAAGCTTAGCACTCAAGGTAAGGTTTCAGATGTGCTTTCTAATCTAGAGACAGCCGACTATTTAGGAAATGAAACAGGTATTATCATCCAAGGGCGAGTTAACGAGCTAGATGAACAATGGAACCTCGCAGCCGTAGACTTTGAAGGCGAACGCATATGGATTCACAATAAGGGGCTAGGGCATGGCGCAGAACTTAGAGTGCGTATATTAGCAAAGGATGTCAGCATCACTTTAAGTCAATCGAAAAACAGTAGCATTCTTAATCTATTACCGGCAGTAATCGACGAAATAGATGAAAAAGATTCTTCTATGGCTTTAGTAAGTTTAAATATTGGTTGCAGCAAGTTAATTGCCCGAGTAACTCGAAAATCCGTTCACCAACTAAATTTAATTGCCGGACTAAA
>NZ_LWGG01001158.1:0-1184 GCF_001635365.1 Oleiphilus sp. HI0128
CGGCATGCAGTACTTTTCAGCTGATAGCTTTCAAAAGAATGCTAACTCACTATTAGAAAAGTCAATCCAGCCTTTTATAAAAGGCGCATTTGAAAAGAACAATAGTCAATGGAATGTATTTGATACCTTCACACTGACAAACAATAAAAAGTTTCTTGATGTTGCAGTCAGGTAGTAACGCTGCTCATCATTTGAAAGCAGTAAATTGAAAAACAAACACTAGATCGTACAAGGCCGGGAGCCAGGAAATGAAAATCATATCTGGAAAATTTAGCACAGACCAGAGCGCCAACTCACAAATTCTTTTAGTGGGCTCAGCGCTGATCGTGTTATTGATTTCGCTTTTAGTTGTTTCATATTTTATCACTAGAGACGGTAACCACGATGTCGAATATGCCAGTCACGCTAGTGATTTGCGCGTACTGTCTCAAGAGGTCGCAAAGAACGCAACTGAAGCTGCTGCCGGTAAAGAAGAGGCCTTTGATCAGTTGAAGAAGTCTAGAGATGACTTTGAAAACAAGCTACAGTTAATCAACCAAGGTAATGATGAAACCGGCTTGCCGCCATCAAACCTTGCTGATGACGCCGGTGTAACCGACCTGTGGAAAACAGTAAAAAGCAATGCTGACCGTATCCTGGAAAACAAGGAAACGGTTTTGACCCTGCACCAGATCGCTGAAACATTAAACGAAACCATTCCTCAGCTCCAGATTGAGTATGAAGACGTGGTCATGATTCTACTTGAGAACGATGCTCCCGCAGACCAGATCTCAGTTGCTGAACGCCAGTCTCTTCGTGCAGAACGTATTGTACGTAGTGTTAACAACATCCTTACGGGTGATGAAGATGCCGCTATTGCAGCCAACCGCTTCGGTGAAGATGCGACACTATTCGGACGTGTAATGAACTCCATGTTTGAAGGCAATGAGGCTATGCAGATTTCTCAGGTAACTGACGAAGATGCTATCTACGGCCTTGAAGCGATCGCCGAGCTCTTTGAGTTTGTCGACAGTAACGTTAAAGCGATACTTGAAACCTCTCCCGAACTATTCAAAGTACGTAACGCTGCTAACTCTATCTTCGAAAATTCTATCGCACTGAAAAAAGATACATCTACTCTATCGAACCAGTTCCAAAACCAGGCTGATGACCGCTTCTTTAACCCGAATACGGCTTATATCATT
>NZ_LWGG01001159.1:0-1004 GCF_001635365.1 Oleiphilus sp. HI0128
GCCATAAAAGGCTTCACGCACCTGAGACATAATATCCTGACGTGTCAGGCCTAATACTGAAGCCTGAGGCAAAAGCACTATCTCAATCGCCTCTTTACCGTCTGAATAGCTATCGGAAATATCAAATACCCCCGGGTAGCTTGCCAACTTTTCTTTTATTAGCTCAGCAATACCTGAGAGAGCATTAAAGTCCTGCGCACTCAGCTTGATATCAATCGGGTCACTGACTCGACCAATTTCAGCACGATAAGTTAACTTCTCTGCGCCCGGCACATGGCCAATTAATGCACGCCACTCATTAACCAGCTCGCGACTGGTGATATCCAAAGTACGCTCTTCTGGCGGCGTAATTTCAAATATCACGCGCCCAATATGGCTCGAACCACCAGAAGAGCCAGTTGTTGCCATGATATTTCGAATCACCGCCTCGCCTTCCAGGTGATACTTATCCTGAAGCTCACGGGCAGCTCCCAGCATTGACAAGACATATCGATCAGTCACTTCGACGGGTGTTCCTATAGGCATTTCCAGGTTAGCACGTGCCAACTCACTTTGAACCTTCGGGAAGAATATGAACTTCATCCACCCAGTCGAAACCAAGGCATACAAAATAAATAAGAGACCAAAACTAAGCGCCAGACAAAGGTAGCGATACTTCAAGGCCAACTGAAGTGCTGGCTGATAGTAGTGCAAGACAACACTTTCAAAACCGTCGGCAAAGCGCTGCTGAAAACGAGATAAGCCAGCCACCAAGGCTGAGCTTTGATTTTGAGGTTGTAGCTTAATTCGCTTCAAGTGAGCTGGTAAAACAAGCTTGGACTCAATTAGAGAAAATACCAATATAGGAATCACAACAACCGGAATCGCCGCAAACAATTGCCCGCGCACGCCTTCAATAAACGCAATGGGAAGAAAAGCTGCGATCGTCGTTAAAATACCAAAGGTTACCGGAACTGCGACTTCTTTAGTGCCATTGATCGCGGCTTCCAAACCTGACTCAGAAC
>NZ_LWGG01001160.1:0-584 GCF_001635365.1 Oleiphilus sp. HI0128
CATGAGGCAAAGTAATCAACACCTTAATCGCATCGAAACAGCTTAAATCGACCTTTCTATCATCAAGTAAACTTTTAGAAAGCTGTTTAAATTGATCAGATGAGAACAAATCTGTGTTGAGCGCTAAGCGCTTCTTTTCCTGCAACAGAGGGTGAGCATACTCAGGGAACGCCAAATAGGCTTTTGAAATCCAAGCAGAAGAGCCTATTGTCAGGGCGTTCTTCCACCAGGTTCCGTATACGAGTTTCTTAAGAAAAGGATCCAGAAAACGGTGAGCGAAGCTATTCATTGATTTGTGGCCAATATAGCTCACCGCACCATCATCCATGTAAATACCGGTCGCACGTCTACCCGATTGACTGGCAACATGCATCGCATACTGAAACTCTACTCGGCGATCATTTCCAGTATAAATTTGTTTACTCGAATCCGAAGCAAACAAAACATCAATCCGTTTCATGACCTCCCGACGATGCTGTATCTTTCCGAGACCTTTATCATTCGCTAAAGAAACGGTTTCTTGAAACAATCCCTTTACTTGCTCAATCGCTAGAGTGAAGGATTTGGCCAAATCCAGGTTTTTT
>NZ_LWGG01001161.1:0-947 GCF_001635365.1 Oleiphilus sp. HI0128
CGCATAATTTTCGCTGGGTCTGGTGATCACGAGTTGTCAGGTCCTCAGTGTGTAAAATTAGTTCCATTGGTTATCCTACCGGTACAGTTTGGGGAAAAAATGACAACAGAAATATCCAAGATTATCTACACAAAAACAGATGAAGCGCCAGCACTGGCAACCTATTCCTTACTTCCTATACTCAACGCTTTCACTTCCGCCGCTGGCGTGTCCGTTGATGAGAGCGACATTTCTTTAGCTGCACGTATCTTGGCAGCCTTCCCCGAGAAACTGACTGAAGAGCAACGCGTACCAGACGCGTTAGCTGAGTTGGGCGAATTAACGCTACATCCGGAAGCCAATATTATTAAATTGCCGAATATCAGTGCATCAATTCCTCAGTTGAAAGAAGCAATTAAAGAGCTACAGGATCAGGGTTATGATATTCCTGAGTACCCCGACGAAGCTGGCAGCGAGCAAGAAACAGAGATTAAAGCAAAGTATGCCAAAGTGTTGGGTAGTGCGGTAAACCCTGTTCTGCGTGAAGGTAATTCAGATCGTCGCGCGCCACCTTCCGTTAAAGCCTATGCGCGTAAATATCCACACTCCATGGGTAAGTGGAGTCAGGCGTCACGTACACATGTTGCCCATATGCGTAGCGGCGACTTTTACGACCAAGAGCAGTCTACGGTAATTGAAAAAGCTGGCAATGTTCGTATTGAACTTGTTGAAGCAGATGGAAAAGTGACCGTACTTAAAGAAAAGACAGCTGTCATTGAGAAAGAAGTGATCGATGGCATGTTTATGAGTGTTAAAGCTTTGCGTCAGTTCTTTGAAGAAGAGATGGAAGGTGCAAGAAGAGCTGACTTGTTGTTCTCTCTACATGTTAAAGCCACCATGATGAAGGTCTCGCATCCGATCGTATTTGGGCATGCGGTTACTGTTTACTTCAAAGAACTTTTTGAAAA
>NZ_LWGG01001162.1:0-1116 GCF_001635365.1 Oleiphilus sp. HI0128
CTCTGATACCTGCAAGTCCTGATAGTCGCTATAAAATAAAGCTATGTTTGAATGTAGTTTTTTATCTAATAGCTGGAACTTACTACCTATTTCGTAGGACCAAACCTTCTCGGGAGAATACTCTGGCGAAGCATCCGTCATGTTGTAACCGCCGCTTTTGAAACCGCGTTTGACACTGCTATACACCATCGTTCCAGAATCATATGTATAATCAAGCGAGAACGATGGGCTCCATGAGTCCCAAGAATTAGAGGGCGACGCAGAAAAATCTAATGTAGGATCTGCGTGATCATACACATTGTCAAATTCTTTTTCTTCACTGCTGTAACGCAAACCCAGAGTTGTATTCAGCCGATCCGTTATTGAGTAGGTTCCTTGCCCAAAGAGCGCATACGCCTGTGTTTCGTTTTTGGAGTCTACGACAACAATTGTAGAGTTAATGGCAGTGTCAGATTCATGCTCTTCTTGCAAATAATATGCACCTGCCACCCATTTTAGCCTGTCACCTTGATATTGAAGACGCAGTTCTTCCGAGAGCATATTCTGCTGCTCTTCATACTCTGTCACCAGATACACCACATCGCTACCATCTGTATCTTCCTTTAACTTGAGATCTAGGTCTCTATACCCTGTCAGAGAAACCAAGGTTAATTCAGGAGATATTTTTCGCGTATACTCGATTGAGGCGCCATAGTTTTTGCTTTCTGTATAGGGGTCAACATCATTGACATTAACCGACCATGGATCACTAGGAACTATTGCTCCTGCTGCTAATGTACCTGCTGCACCATCCGAGTTCACAAGCGTCGTCTTATAAGCCGCTGGATTCCTATCAATATCTGAATAATCTGCCCTTAACACTAACTCGCTTTTGTCATCGAGCAAAAAGCGCAATGCCCCGCGAGTCGCTAAAGAGTCGTCATCCAATAAACCATCAACACCTGTTGCAGCAGTATTCTTGACGTAAGGATCGTGATCGGTCTTAACAACAGCTAAACGGCCTAGAACCTTATCCTCAGAAATTGTGCCGTTTATCATGCCGCCTACGCTGCGAAAACTATACGAGCCAACTTCTGCGAATAGCTTACCGCTAGACTCCGCTTCTGGTTTTTTAGT
>NZ_LWGG01001163.1:0-16754 GCF_001635365.1 Oleiphilus sp. HI0128
TGCGTCTTTAACAGCGTAGATGTCACGCATTGAGTGAGCGAAACCGAATGCATTCAATCCGTCTAGACCAGAAGTGTCACCACGATGGTTGTGGATTTTCAGATCGTTGATCTGAACACCAGCGATATCGATGTAAACATCTAAATCAGTGATGTTGAAGTAGCTATCCATGTGGATTTTTGAGTTCGCATCACCGTAACCAGTAGAACCAGTCACAGCATCAGAAGCTTCAGCAGCAGAGATACGACCATTACCATCAGTGTCAGTAGCGCCGAAACCATTACCATTGTTTTCGATATGGATATCTTTGTGACCCAAGTAACCCGCAATGCTTAAGTTGCTGATCAAAGTAGTAGTTTGTGCAGTAGAAAGATCTGCGCCTGGCTGGTAAGTAGAGTCAGCAATACCGATTGCACCGATTTCGTATTTGAAATCAACCGCTGTTACAGCTGCGTCGATAACTTCTTGAGTTGAGAAATCAGCAAGTGCAGTAGCACCGCCAGCAATAAGGTCATCAGCACTGATAAGAGCAGCCAATGGATCAGTAGCGATTTCGTGAATTAACAAGTCACCGTCTTCGATACCAACACGACCCTTAACGAATGTTCCGCCAAGTGCACCAGCAACTGCTTGAACAACAGATACACCAGGAGCAGCTTGTACATTGTTAGCTTCTAGCTGTGTCAAAGATGCACCATCAGCGTTAGCTTCGATACCGCCAGCCAAACCAGCTAGACGACCGTCATCTACAGCACCGTATGCTAGAGCCAATGCAGCTAGACCTTCAGCACCGTAAAAATCAGACAAACCACGATCTAAAATGTTTTCGCCAGTAGCAGCAGAACCAGCAATATCGATGTTCATACGGATATTGTCAATCATGTCAGTGTCGTTTGCTAGGTTATCGTCACCAGTGTTTGCGTTGCCGCCGATGCTGATGTCGTTGATGAATAGGCTACCAGCATCTTTATACATGAACTGACCGATAGAAACTTTAGTTTCTAGATCGATAGTCAAACCAGCTTGACCAGTTAGCTCGCCCATTGCTGAGTCGTCTAGAGCTTTAAGTTCAGCTTGTGCGCCAGCAGAAGCAGCAGCGATTGCAGAAACTAGTGCGATTTTTTTCAGGCCTTTCATATTATTCTCCTAATATTTAGGTTACGTTAAAACTGTCTTAGACTTATGTGTCTTAACGCGATCATTTGATTTATATGATTTCATTTTTTTCTAACAAGCTGTGTTGCTCGCCAGTGAGATCATAATATGTATTTTGATTTCTATTTACCGTGATTGCTTTCACAAAAAGTTACGGAGAGTAACCTTTAGGCAGAAATGTAAGGGTTTTTAACAGAATTTGACATTTGAAGGCTGTTTTCGGGCGTATTTTAGAATTTAAGAAAGAAAAAAATGTCGACATAAAGAAAAACAATACAAAATATTGAGTTAAATAGAGCCCCTAAACGAAAAAACCGCCTTTATAGGCGGCTTTAATAAAACAAGGCTTTTATTTTTTAGTAAAGTAAACCGGCTTTACTTCCAATTCTTGAGGGGTACCCAATTTAAACTCTCCATCCTCCATCTTAAAAGGGTATGCCCAATGGCGAGCCCAACCAGCAATATGTTCTGTCATCACGATAATTCTCTGGACATATGTACCGTCATCTCGCTTGATGGCCCTAATATACATAATACCAACTGCCCACATTGAACGCGTTTGAGCAATAGCTGCCATGCTTTCAGCGAGTTTTACTAGAACAACCTGTGAAGGTAGTTTTGCTTCAATATCTGGAATGACTGCTTTAAACTCGGCATCAGGAGACAGCGTCAAGCCAAATGGAGGGAAAGAACCGTTTTTAACAACTTCCTTTTTAATTCTATCAAAGCCTTTGACCATCATATATTTGAGTTGGTTTACAGATTGCGCTTCTGTTAGCTTGGCACGCTTTAAAGAGTTAAAATCTTCAGCCTGCAAGGGGGTAACCCAAGGCAAAACGCATAGCGCTAGAAATAAAAAGCGACGAAATGAACGCTTCATAAAAACTCCATTTGTTAAGTATTATTTTGCGGCGATAATTTATCAGGCGTCGAACAAATGTCCATATACATTCTCATAGATTTTAATTTTGCGATAACTGAATGAAGAATTTTGAAACAGCTTACCAAACAAATCAAACAAAACACCCGGCAAAGTGGCTACAAAAGGAAATTATTCTAAATGATGAGCAATGCCATGCCTTGTTAGCCTCCCTCCCCCATTCAATCTTTTTAGATAGCGGCGTTGATGAGTCAAAAGGTCGCTTCAATATTATTAGCGGTTCGCCTTTATTTACCCATACAATAAATAAAGCAGAGTTATCTCACACTCCAAACCTAGTTAAGCCAAGCAATATTCATGAGTCACTTAACTACGAGCAACAAGAAATCCCATCAATATTTTCAGATTTACCTTTTACAGCAGGGTTAATTGGATACTCAAGTTATGAGTATGGGGCTCTTAGTATTATTGAAGCACCTCAATTAATGGAAGAAAGTAAACTCCCCCTTCTATATATAGGTGAATATACCTGGTCTTATATTCATGACAAAAAACAAAAGCGCGGTTATCTAACGTATTCACCACGCTGCCCTCTCGATTTGCGAGACAAGATTGAAAATATTATTTCCGATACCCACGAAAAGAACGCCACATATAAACATAAGCAGCAAACTAACAAGCCTAACTGGCAGAAGACCATTTCATATCAGCGTTATTCAGAAGCTTTTGAGCAAATACAAAGCTACATAATTGCCGGAGACTGTTATCAAGTAAATCTAACTCAGCGTTTTGAAGCAGATTTTGATGACCCATCACTCCCTCTGTATTTCCACCTCAGAGAAAAAGTCGATACGCCTTATTCAGCGTTCATCTCTTTTAGTGACGATCAACAGTTATTAAGCTTCTCGCCTGAACAATTTATTGGAATCAAGAATAAAGAAATAAACACAAAACCAATAAAGGGCACCGCTCAGAATACAAATAAAGCTGAAGCCCCGCAAAAATTGCAAGAAAGCACAAAAAACCAAGCCGAAAACTTAATGATTGTTGATTTACTTCGTAACGACCTAAGCAAAGTTTGTGAATTAGGCAGCGTTAAGGTGGAAAAACTATTCGAACTTGAAACTTTCAAGAATGTGCATCACCTAATTAGCCATATAAAAGGAAGGCTTAGGAAAGATATCAACGAATTAGATGCCTTTTTCGCATGTTTTCCTGGCGGATCTATTACGGGAGCTCCTAAAATCAGGTCAATGGAAATTATTAATGAGTTAGAAGGCTCCGGCAGAGACGCCTATTGCGGTTCAATTTTTTATCTAAATGGAAATGGAAATTTTGACAGTAATATACTTATTCGAACCATTGTGCATTCGGGAAATAAATTACATTGCTGGGGCGGCGGCGGAATCGTTCACGACTCAAACTGTAAAGAAGAGTATCTAGAAAGTTTAACTAAGGTCAGTAATTTAACGGGAATTTCGGAATAAGCATATAGAGCCTTCCTTATATAGAGCTAATCGTCCTGTTTTACTGACTCATCTTCGGTGCCGACTAGCTCTAATTGTGCATTTAATTCTTTGGAAATTAGCTCAATATCTCGAATTTCGGCCAAGGTTGGCAGGTCATCAAGGCTGCTTAGGTTGAAATAGGAAAGAAAATGCTTGGTCGTTGCATAAATTGCTGGTCGACCGGGAACCTCGCGATGACCCACAACTCGCACCCAATTTCTTTCTAGCAGGGTCTTCATTATGGTAGAGCTGACTGCAACCCCCCGAACTTCTTCAATATCGCCACGCGTAATCGGTTGGCGATAGGCAATCAAGGCCAATGTTTCCAAAAGTGCTCTGGAATACTTTTGAGGTCGTTCTTCCCATAAACGCTGTACCCACTCGCTCATTGAAGGCCGGGACTGAAAGCGATAAGCGCCAGAAAACTCAACCAACTCAACACCACGACCTTTGTAGTCTTCCTCAATTTCTTGCAATACGGAGCGAAACACTGCCCTGGTAGGCGTAAGGTCAGGTTCCAATAAAGCTTGAATCGCATCGATAGACAAAGGTTTACCTGCTGAAAACAGAAGCGCTTCGACAATAGGTTTTAATACTTCAACGGTGGGCTCAAGTGAATTATAGGTGTATTGATTCCCTACATTAGTAAGATCTTCGCTATTTGAACTAAGTAACTCTTTAATGTCTACCATTTCAAAGCTCTTTATTGTGCTCCGCGCGCCCGAACATGAATAGGCCCCAAGGTTTCTGATTGAACAAAATCGAGCAACTGCTCTTTAACTAATTCCATAATTGCCAAAAATGTTACCACAACACCATCTCGCCCTTCCTCTGGACTAAAGAGCGCAGCGAAAGGGACGAACTGTTCGGGCGTTACCTTAGATAAGATAATTGTCATCCTCTCTCTAGTTGAGAGCTTCTCTTTTTCAATATGGTGGCTTACAAACATATCAGAGCGTTGCAGAACAGAATTAAGTGCCTGAATTAACTCATTTAGCGAGACATCAGGATGTATCTTTCCGTCAGAACTGGTTTCTGCTTTGATATGAACAGGAACTATTTCTCTATCAACGCGTGGTAACTCATCCAAATCTTCAGCTGCTTTCTTGAAGCGTTCATATTGCTGAAGGCGACGAATCAATTCAGCACGTGGGTCTTCTTCTTCGTCATCTTCATGCGAAATTTTAGGCAATAACATTCGAGATTTGATCTCGGCCAACATCGCAGCCATGAGTAGGTACTCAGCAGCCAGCTCGAACTTCATCTTTTTCGCAACTTGAATATATTCGATGTACTGACGCGTTATCTCACTCACATCAACTGCCAGAATATCCATATTTTGGCGTCGTATCAAATACAGGAGCAGATCTAGCGGGCCTTCAAAGGCTTCGAGAATAACCGATAAAGCATCGGGGGGAATATAGAGGTCTTGAGGGACATCCCTTACAACTTTACCTTCGACAATTGCCAAAGGTAATTCTTGTTGCACAGCTGACATACTCAAGCCCCCTATCTTCTAGCACTTTACGCGCCGAAAGATAAACCCATTACACGTCGAACTTCCTGAAGCGTTCCCTTTGCTGCGTCACGCGCGCGCTCGGCACCTTCAGATAAAATACTACGCACTAATTCTGGGTTCTCTTCATACTGGCGAGCACGTTCACGAATTGGGCGCTGCTCTTCAAGCACTTTTTCAATTATTGGGTTCTTACATTCCAAACAACCAATGCCTGCACTGGTGCAACCTTCACGAACCCAGCATTTAGTACTTTCGTCGGAATAAACATCATGCAACTTCCACACAGGGCACTTATCTGGATCACCCGGATCAGATAAGCGTACACGTTGTGGGTCTGTCTGCATGGTTCGTATTTTTTGAGTAACCGAATCCGGATCCTCACGTAAGCCAATAGTATTGCCGTAAGATTTGGACATTTTCTGACCATCTAAACCTGGCATCTTCGATGCTTCAGTCAATAATGGCTGAGGCTCAGGTAGAATCACTTTACCGCCTCCCTCAATAAAACCAAACAAGCGTTCACGATCGCCTAGTGATATATTTTGCTGGTCTTTGATCAAAGCTCTTGCAGTTTCCAAAGCCTCATCGTCGCCCTGTTCTTGGAATCGCTTCTGTAAATTACGATAAAGCTTGGCGTTTTTCTTACCCATTTTCTTTATCGCTGCTTCAGCCTGCTCTTCAAAACCCGGATCTTTACCATATAAATGATTAAAGCGACGAGCAATTTCACGCGTCAATTCGACATGAGCTACCTGGTCAGCACCAACAGGAACAAAACCCGCACGATAAACTAAGATGTCAGCACTTTGTAATAATGGATAACCTAAGAAACCGTAAGTTGCCAAATCTTTTTCTTTCAACTTCTCTTGCTGGTCTTTGTAAGTTGGTACACGTTCCAGCCAACCTAAAGGCGTCATCATTGACAACAATAGGTGCAACTCTGCATGTTCAGGCACCATAGACTGAACAAACATTGTCGCTGAACCTGGGTTAATACCCGCAGCAAGCCAATCGATCACCATATCCCACACGCTCTGTTCGATCATGAAAGGGTCTTCATAATGCGTTGTGAGTGCATGCCAGTCTGCAACGAAGAGGAAACATTCATAATCGTGTTGCAACTCTACCCAGTTCTTGAGTACACCATGATAATGCCCAAGATGTAGCTTGCCCGTAGGGCGCATACCGGATAAAACTCTTTGCTGTGATTCAACCGAACTCAAAGCTGGCTCCTATTTATAATCTGCTATGGATAATGGATTACGTGATGAAAGTCTGGCTCGTAAAAAATACCAATGACTACTTACATACCACCTTCCGTAAAAAACGGAAGTATACTTACTTTTCTTGATAATTTCAGGGTCAGTGTATTTTTCTGGTGATCGAAGCAAAAAAACCTTAAGTTCTAGGCTGGCGCATCGTTACAAATTCTTCTGCAGCAGTAGGATGAATACCAATAGTTTGGTCAAAACTCTGTTTCGTAGCGCCAGCTTTTAATGCAACGGCAATACCTTGAATAATCTCTCCGGCCTCTGCACCAACCATGTGAACACCTAAGACAGCATCTGTTTTCTTGTCTACAACCATCTTCATTAAGGTACGTTCATCACGCCCAGACAAAGTATGCTTCATCATTTTAAAATTAGACACATAGACATCAATGTCATCAAACTCTTCCCGCGCTTGCTCCTCACTCAAGCCAACCGTAGCAATATTTGGCTGACAAAAAACAGCCGTCGGTATCAAGGAATAGTCGACTAATGAAGGTTTAGTTGAGGAAAAGAAATAATTAGCTAAGAACATACCTTCGGCAAGCGCAACCGGCGTAAGCTGCATACCACCTATTACATCACCAATCGCATAGATCGAGGGTTCACTTGTTTGAAAATAATCATTAACCTTAATCTGACCTTTGTCATCAAGCGCTACCTTAGTATTCTCTATGCCTAAGTCGTAGGAGTATGGCTTTCGACCTGTTGCATAAAGCACCAAACCAGTAGATTCGGTAGCGCCACTTTTTAGCTGAAGATTTAAAGAACCGTTATCCAGCTTTGAAATACTGTCGATATTCTCATTAAACCTTAAGCGAATACCTTTTTTGCTAATCTCATCACGCACGAACTCCCGCACTTCTTGATCAAAACCGCGCAAGAACAGCTCACCACGATAAACCAAGGTCGTGTCGACACCAAGCCCTTGAAGAATTCCGGCCATTTCTACAGCTATATAGCCACCACCCACAACCGTTGCAGTATCGGGCAAGTTATCAAGATAGAAAAGCTCGTTGGAAGAGATTGCATACTCGGCACCTGGAATATTAGGTATGAACGGCCAACTTCCAGTCGCGACAACGATTCGCTCAGCCGAGTATTGCTGCCCTGCCACTTCGACAGTATGGGCATCAACTATGCGAGCTCGACCATTAATAATTTTAGCGCCCGAGTTAGTTAACAAGGAATCATAAATACCGTTTAAACGCTCAATCTCAGTATTCTTATTTTTGACCAGGGTTTGCCAGTTAAAACTCAGATCACCATTTAAATGCCAACCATAGCCTTTGCCGTCTTCAAGCTCTTCATGAACATGGGATGCATAAACAAATAGTTTCTTTGGTACGCAGCCTACATTTACACACGTACCGCCAAGATAGCGATCTTCTGCAACAGCAACTGTAGCGCCCATCGAGGCCGACATTCTAGCCAAACGAACACCGCCGGAGCCAGCACCAATTACAAACAAATCAAAATCATAAGATGACATAAAGAACTCTTCAAAAACGGATATTGTCGGTATGCCTAAGCTCGAAAACTACACTAGAGCATTTAATAGCTTAAGACAGGTAAAATATAAATACAGAATTAGTGACTGCACTCTTTGAATAATACATTTTCAACGAGCTCACCCAGTTTAACGGTTCCAAGGGTTTTATAACCAATACTCTTATAAAACTTCAAGTACCGCGTATTACCAGTATCAAGCGCTATACCGCCGGAGCGCGGGTTTTCTTTACAGATATCTTCTATCGCCAACATCAACTGCTTACCGTAACCCGAATTTCTGTATTTTGAATCCACCCCCAACAGAGGTAATTCATGGTGTTCACCTTTAGGTAGACACTCGTGGATCTGTTTATGGTAATTAATATAACGCCATGTACAGTCCATTCCTGCTGTAAGCATCATACGCAAACGCCAGTTCCACTGACGACTTAGTGTCAAACGGATATCCGGACTGCCAACTAGCGCAACTGCAATCAAATGATTATCCAATGCCAGGCCGATCACATCTTGCTGATTGGAAAAATGTAAGTTAATTAACTCTCGTATAGTTGCCCTGATACGTTGATCATAACCAGGGCGCGAAGCGTCAAATAGGTATTTAAAGGTAGGCTCATGTTTATAAGCTCTATATAGAATTGCTTTAGCTTCGGTAAAAGCGCCAGGTTCAAGTCGAACAACTCTTGCTTTGGTTTCTTCTGTTATTCTTGTCATAGGTGCCCCTAGTTCTTAGACTAATATATCGCGCTACAGACTTATGAAGACAATGTCATTCTGGCGCTGATCTTCCCTGGTGCATCATCTTTATCAATGGAAATCTGCTCGACTCGCACACCTAATGAGCTTTTCAAGCGACTTAACCAAGAAATTACCTTATCGAAAGAGGCGTCATCCACCCAAACTTTTAGCTTATTGTCGCCGCTTGGCTCGAAGCGCTTAAGTGCCACTTTCTGTTGCTTTGCAAGATTAGTAACCGATGAAACCAGCTGCTGGCTATTCAATGCTTTTTTGGAAGCACTGCCTTGATTGTTTTGACCAAGACTTCTCAGTGCGGCTTTATTCTGGTTTACCAAGGCTAGCAATTGCTGATTTTGCTCAAGCTTTGCCTCGGCTTGTTTTTTGTATTCATAAGCTGGCTTCATTAAGCCAAAGATCAGAATAACCAAGCTCAGAGCTACAAGCAGCACTTTAAGAGCCAAACGGTCACGTGCCGATAGCATCTCATACTGTTTGCGCATATTCAGTAGCGCAGAGTTCTGTTTTAAAGCTTCTAACATCTCAATATCTCTCTTAACTACCTAAACTAAGCACCGCCGACACTAATACGGCCGCGAAAATATTCTTTTTCTTGAACAGCGGAACTGATCTTCGCCGTTAGGCCAGCACTAACGATGGCATTTTTTAAACTCTCTAACTGATCAAAGCTTTGAGCCTGCATTTCTAAGACTAACTCAGCACGCTGCTGATTATAGTTAATGCTTTTAAATTGAAGCTGGCCTTTAAATTTGCTTCGATCAAACTGATACCCCGCCTCTCCTAATAAATGGAGAAAACCGACATCGACACTACTACCGCCCTGGCGCTGCTGGTTAAGCTTACCCTTGATAATACGCGGCAATTTGCCAAGTGTTGTCCGTTTCGAGTTGGGTACTATTTTTTGGTAGGCTGTTAATGCGCTTTGGCCAGCGGAATCAGCCTGCCCTTCAAAGTACATACCCTGGCCAATAAACACGCCGAATTGCAGTAAAAACCCAAGTCCAGCAAGTGCTGCAACAGCTCTCCAGCGATGCCAGGACCCGCTAGACTGACGAGCAATCACAAAATCGCCTTGGCACAAATTTGTCAGGGTTGTTTTATTACGTGTATAGCACTCACATAGGAATTCAAATTCACTTAAACCAAACTGCTCAACTGAGATAGACAGGTGTGGGTACTGCTCTATTTGAGCAAGCAACATCTTAGCCGCTTCCATATAGTCAGCTGCAACCCAAACCTTCATCGAAAGCTCGCGTGCTTCCTCATCTTCACTTGGCGCAAGAAAAACACTGTCTAAATATGGAATGAGGTTATCAGGCTTTAAGGAAATCATCTTTCCTTCGAGAGAACGAACGATTACTGAGCCGCTAGACAAACAAAGACTAAGGTCATCTTCAGCAATAGGCAGACACTGCGCATCGAGATACACGCCAGCTAAAGGAATATCGGCCATTTCGCTATTAAAAGACTGAAAATTTGACTCGAACAAAGAGTGGTCGATATTAATGACCGAGTAAGCGCCTCGTTTGCTTTTTGGCCCCAAACAAATATGTATTTGCTCAATATCTTGCGCAACCTGCTCTTCTACTGCAAAGGGTAGCGCTTGCTGCAGGTAACGAGCCTGACCTCCTGGCAGACTCACTTCGCTTACAAAGGCGGCTGAAGAAGGCCAAAGCGCAATCAGTTCAACATTCTCGATACCATTCTGCATTAAGGTCTGATCGATTATTTCCAGACTCGAACGCGCGCCATATTTAAGTTGCTCACCAGCAATATCATAGAGCGCCCATTCATATAACGCTCCTTCTACCTGATGTACTTTATGTGGCCTTACAAACAATGTATTTGGCATGAGTTTACTCTATCTGTTTTGAACGACGCTAATCGTTTTATTATAGCGCCACTTGCTCTTTGGTAATTAAATATTTTTGGCCCTGGTTACGACTAAGAACCTGTAAAGACCCGTCTTCGTTACTCCGATAGAGTACACTTCTTAACCTGACCGTGCGCTCGGAAAGTGTCACTTCGGTCGCTAACTCGTAAAAGTCAGATCGAACCCCGATGTAATTAAAGTTTATTTTTCCATCCGCAACTAAAGTCTCAGCCTTAAACTCGTCAATATTCTTCCAGGCCTTATCCTGACGAGCTTCTACCAAGCTATCTGCCTGGGCATCAGTAAGGGTTTCACTTAAACTCTGTAAAACTTCCGCTGTTGCAGTATTTACATTAACGGGAGCCCAACCCTGAGGCAATACAGTGACATGCTCTAATAGTTTTTTGAAGTCTTCATTACTGATTGTGGGAAGTAATCGTAATTCTGATATATCGAGCATAGGCTGGCCAGCATTTCTATAAGGAGGGTCTAAGGACAAATACTCGCCATCTTCCGCCCCATCAAAACCACTTGAGTCCTGATTTTCATCAAGCCAGTCAATAATTTGCTCAAGCTTTACCGTTTCGATCGCCAAACGATTAAATAAACGAGTGAAGCGTTCCTTCATTACAGGGATAACTTCCCCTGTCACACTGACTAGGTCATTTAGATTCAGCTTCCCTTGAACATCATTAAACTGTGACGAAACAATTGCACCTTCATAGGGTCTTGTTAAAGAGGACTCAAGAAAGGCTAGGTCATCATAGAATTCTTTTTCTACATCTTTATCATTATCCCAATCATCTTTTAGCCACCACTTTGCATATAACTCGGAGCCAATCGCGTATTGATACGCTTGAGACTGGGCAAATAAATTACCGGCCTGCTGAACAAAAATACTCTGTCTGTTGTACATACCGACAGACAGTATAGAAACTAATGCGAAAACAAAGATGACAATCATCAAGGCGACCCCGCCCTGTTTTTTAACTGAGCATGGGTACTGAATACCGTATGTTCTATATAGCAGAGGCATCAGTCTTTAGCCTTCTGGCCATCAAGACCGTTATCTGAAGATGCGCCGCCACTTAATTCAAGCTCTTTGCCGGAAAAATAGCTCCCTACCTCAAACAAGCGCTTCACCTTGCCGAAGCGTTTATGTGCTATTTCGATTTCAATTGCCTTGGGTAAGCTGTTGTTTGTTTGACGCGGGTCAGGTGAAGTGGTCTCGCTGTCAAGCGATTCAACAGGCCACTTACCCACCCATGCATCGCTCTCATTCAAAAAACGAAAATCAAGAGATTCAATATCGTTTAAGAGAGTCTTTCGAATGCTTTCACTGTCCTGAGTCTGATCAAGCGCTGTCCAGTAGTGCCTTACAAGCTTTTCACTATCCAGCTCGTAGGCGACACGTTGAATCTCGGAACGCTTATCGTCTAAAGGATTACGCCAGCCTACTCGGCTAAATTGGATTTTATAAAAATCAGAGCTGCTATCCAGTGCGTTTTGATAGTCGCCATACTCGTCTCGTATCGAACGACCAATGACTTGCGAAAGGTCGCGCTTAACGATCAGCATTGCTTTTTGAATTTGATTCAGCTCTTCGAGATGAACCTGAGTACGATCACTACTTGTGATCGCTGAGTTCAATACCTGCCAGGCGCCCAAACCAATTAATGCAGTAATACCTATCGCGATAAGGACTTCTAGCAATGTGAAGCCTTGTTGAGATGCAAGGGCTTGCTTGATTTTGGTGGAATCCAGCATTAGTAGCGCCCTAACATACTGGAAAGTGTTAGTTTTTTGCTCTTATCGCCACTCTGCTCATCGATAAGATAGACATCTACGTCGAGCTTGTTGATATCGGCATTTGCTGTTTTGCTAACCTTAGAAACCACCTGCCATTCTTGATTCGCAAACTCGATCTCTTCTTTATATTCTTTAATTGCAGGCAGTGATTTTGAAAGCTGAAGCTCTGTGATCTTATTTTCCGCAATCCAAGAAGCAACTATCTTATGCCTTACGTTAAAATATTGGCTAACGGTTGATGCCGTCACCTCTTGTTGAATCATGGCTACCGAGACGAAGACCAGCATAGCCATCATTACTTCTAAAAGTGTGAAGCCCGCATGCTTGGTTATCTTAGAAAGATTACGTTGCCTGATAGACCTATGCATTAGCCTGCATCCTCATCCTGTTGCAGGAAGGGTACAACAATCTCACCTTGCTCATCAGTCTTGATTTCGATCCGGCTATCGCTGTCGCCCATGAGTTGAACACCAATAACAAACTGATCAACTTCACCACTGGATAGCAGCATAAAACTAGGTTTTTTTGAGGATTCTTCAATTTCCAGAGTGTCAGTGTTGCCGATATACTCGCCTGATACAGAGGTGCCGAGGATTTCGCGCCCTTTCCCTTCCCGCTGAAAGTCTAATGTTAACCACTCGGGCAAACTTCGGGGTCGTAAGGCTTGCTTAGTAGAGCTTTCCCACTTTGAAGCTTCTTCGTCCCAAACCAGAAATTCGTAGCCTTCATCCTCAATCAATACGCCAATTTCTTCATTGGAGTAAATAGCCTCATCGGCAGCAAGACGAAGCAAGGCTTGCATACGAGTTACCTCGTTGATCATTTCGCGCGTCTGATTACCACCGCCAACCGTCATTAAGGCGAGAGACGAGATTAAACCAAGCAAAACCAGAACAACCAGCAACTCAATCAAAGTAAAACCACGACCGCTAACGGTTGAGGTTTTAGACCCGATCACTGGCCTAACCCTAGCGAACATTCCCTTAAGGGGAAGCATATAATGTTTACTCTTCCATCACGCCGTCTGATTAATTCATATCGTGATTGCTGATATCTTCACCACCATCTGTACCACCTTCACGCCCATCGGGACCAAAAGAGTACAAATCATAAGGGCCTTCAGAACCTGGGCTGACATATTGATACTCATTCTTCCATGGGTCGATTGGAACATTTGGAAGGTAACCATCCTTGCTCCAGTTTTTTGCTTCTGGTGAACCGGAAGGTTTATTAACTAGTGCCTCCAAACCTTGTTCCGTACTTGGGTAAGAGAAGTTATCTAGCTTATACATATCTAAAGCATTACCAATATTACGGATCTGGGTTTTAGCGACGCCAATTCTGGCTTCTTCGCCTCGGCCAAGAATATTGGGTGCCACAACCGCCACTAAAAGACCTAGGATCACCATGACCACCATTATCTCGATTAGCGTGAAACCGGATTGCTTAACATGTGAACGTTTCATCTTACTTCCTTATCTAAGTAGGTATTTATAATTTCTTGTGATAACTGCACAACCAAAGTGGCCGACGATTTTATACCAAAATCTATGCAACCAAATTACTCATATTCAATATAGGCAACATAATCGCCAAGACAATGACCAAAACCACGCCGCCCATAAAGAGCAACATGAGCGGTTCAAACAAACCAACGATTGTTTCGATTAGTCCTTGCAGATCGCTTTCCTGATGCCGTGCTGTTCTTTCAAGCATTTCATCCAACTCGCCACTAGACTCGCCGCTGGCGATCATATGAATCATCATTGGTGGAAAGTAGCCTGTTTGCTCAAGAGAATTGTGCAAGTTTGCACCTTCACTCACTTTCTGCGCTGCTTCAGCTAAGGATGCTTTGAGGCAATCGTTTGTTAAGACCTCGGAAGATATGCGCATCGCATCAACTAAAGGCACGCCGCTACTATTAAGGATACTAAGCGTACTAGCAAATTGAGAGGTATTGGAGCCCCTCGAAATCTTTTGAATAAATGGCATACCTAACAAGCGCTTATGATACGCAAAGCGGAAGCCATCTTTCTTTAGCATGACCTTAAAGCCCATACCGGCCAAGATAAGGATAATGAGTATCAGCAAACCCCAGTCACCCAAGAAATCGCTCACGGCTAAAAGGCCCTGAGTCAGTGATGGTAGGTCTTGTCCGTTGTTAACGAACACCTCAATGATATCTGGCACAACATAGGTCAATAGAAATACAACGATTGAAACAGCAACGAAGCAAAGTATTACAGGGTATATCGCAGCCAGCTGTATCTTTTGGCGTGCTTGTTGACGTGCTTCGGTATAATCGGCCAGCCGGTTAAGCACCAGGTCAAGGTGACCGGCATGCTCGCCTGCAGCAACCGTAGAGCGATAAAGATTAGGGAAAGCAGCCGGGAATTCAGCAAGGCTATCGGCAAGCGTATAACCTTCTAGTACTTTTGCTCTAACCGCCAGCAACATACTACGAACGTTTGTTTTCTCGCTTTGACTAGCCACCGCACTAAGCGTCTCTTCAATAGGAATACCTGACTGAATCAACGTAGCGATCTGACGGGTAAGTAACGACAGCTCTTTGACACTCAACCTACGCCTTGAGGAACCGCCACCGCTATTGCTCTTTTTCTCAGAACTTTGTTCAACTTCAAGCGGAGCTAAACCTTTTTCGCGCAGTTGCTGTCGAACCTGCCGAGCGCTGTCCGCCTCTATTACACCTTTTTTTTGCTTGCCCTTTTGGTCAAGCGCCTTGTACTCAAATGCAGCCATGACTATCCCCGATGGGTCACCCTTACCACTTCTTCAATCGTGGTAACGCCAGCCAACACCTTCTGAATACCATCATCATGTATGCTTGGACCACACTTACGTGCATAAGTTTCAAGCTCTAGCTCACCGGCTTTGCTATGAATAAGCTCACGCATCTGTTCATCTATTTGCACAAGTTCGTAGATACCAATACGGCCCTTATAACCAAGATGATTACACTCTGGGCAACCTTTTGCTTTGTAGATAGGAGGTTTCGATTGGCCAGGCCCGTGCTCTATATGCAGAAATTCGCATTCGCTGTCATCAGGCTCGTAGGGTTGACGACAGGAGGTACACAGAACACGAACCAAGCGCTGTGCCATAATACCAACAAGGCTCGAGCTAATCAGGAAAGGCTCAACCCCCATATCCATCAATCGGGTGATAGAGCCAACGGCACTATTAGTATGCAAGGTTGATAGCACCATGTGGCCGGTCAAACTGGCTTGAACCGCAATTTCAGCTGTTTCGATATCACGGATCTCACCAATCATTACCACATCAGGGTCTTGACGAAGGATCGCTCTAAGGCCTCGGGCGAAAGTCATATCCACTTTAGTATTAACCTGGGTCTGCCCAATACCTGGCAAGTTGTATTCTATAGGGTCTTCAACCGTCAGAATGTTACGGCTGCGGTCATTAATATGAGATAGACCCGCGTACAACGTAGTGGTCTTACCAGAACCGGTTGGCCCGGTAACCAGTAATATGCCATGGGGCCTCGCCAGAATACTTTTTAAAACATCTGAGTCACGCTCCGATGTTCCTAGGATATCGAGAGACAAACGCCCTGCGTTCTTATCAAGTAAACGAAGTACGATTCTCTCTCCGTTCGCTGAAGGCATTGTCGATACACGGATATCCACTTCTCTGCCACCAACACGCAATGAAATTCGACCATCTTGAGGTACACGCTTTTCAGCAATATCGAGTTTTGCCATAACCTTGATACGAGACACCAGCAAAGGCGCTAGTGCGCGCTTGGGTTTAACGATTTCTCGCAAGACTCCATCCACTCTAAAGCGAACGACAAGCTGTTTTTCAAATGTTTCTATATGCACATCTGAAGCATCATTTTTTACTGCTTCGGTCAAAATAGCATTAATTAGTCTGATGATCGGCGCATCATCTTCTTGCTCTAATAAGTCCTCGGTCTCTGGAACCGAGTTTGCCAAGCTGGCCAGATCCATATCGTCGCCCAGACCTTCGACCATCTGCATTGCTTCTGCAGAGTCATTTTGGTAAGCAAGCCCTAAAGCTTCGTCGAACTCTGCCTCATCAACTTGTTGAAAAGGAACCTCACCAAAAGTTAGACGGTTTACTTCTGCAAAAGCCTGGGAGCTAAGACCCGCCCGATAAAGAATCTCATACTCGTTATTTTGATTTTTCAACAATACTATCCCTTGCTTCTTAGCAAAGGAGAATGGCAACCGCTCAAATGGAAGCATTAAACCAGTATCTTCAACAGAGCCGGATGCGGTGCCGGACTCTTCTAAAGTCGGAATATCCGCTGCATCAGCACTATTATGTTGAGACTCTTCTATCACGGTAACCCCTTAAATTCGGTCCGCCAGGTTAGTATTATTCATAATCCCACGAGCAAGCTAAATTAAGCATTTAACTTAAGTAAGACGAGCATTGTATTGTCTTAATCTTATAAACAATAGACGATTACATT
>NZ_LWGG01001164.1:0-1094 GCF_001635365.1 Oleiphilus sp. HI0128
TTCTTTTATCATGTCGAACAAGGGGACTTCTGCGTAGGTGTAATGTCCACCAATCATTAAAATGATACAGTGAATCAGGATTAGGAAGTACAGCAGGGGCGTCAGTGGAAAGCTTCGCCTTGTCGTAACGATTAATACCAGGCCGATGATCGCCGGAGCGACTTCTAGCACCCAGGTATACAAGTCTATAGGTTCGTAGCCTGACCAGCCGAGCACGGCAAAATAGAGTGTAAGCCAAAGAACTTGAGTTGCATTTGCCGGCATAGCTGTCCACGTCCCTTAAGGTTGCTTTTTTCCTTGTACAGTATGGATGATCGTACCACCAAGCATCGCTGCGACAAACAAAAAAGTATCGCTGTGCAAGTAGCTTAAGGCGGCAATAGCCGGGCCAGGGCAGTAGCCATAAAGCCCCCAGCCGACGCCGAACAAAACAGAACCAATGATCAGCCGCTTATCCAGTTTTTGTTTGTTTGGAAGACAAAACTCGCTATTTATTATCGGCCGACGCTTGAAAATAAAATGGTAGGCGAGCATGGTCGTTCCCACGCCGCTAGCCATAACAAACATTAACGTCGGATCCCAGTTGCCGAATAGGTCGAGAAAGCCAAGGACTTTTTCTGGGTTAGTCATACCTGAAAAAGCGAGCCCCAGGCCGAATAACAGACCAAAGAAAAGATATATTAGAGCATTCATATGACATGCCTCACGATAGCTACCGTGATGATTCCGCTTGTCATAAAACAAAGTGTAGCGATGATCGAACGCAGGGAAAGGCGACTAATGCCGCAGATGCCATGGCCGCTGGTGCAGCCACTGCCCATTGACGTACCGTAGCCCACAAGTAGTCCGGAAAGGATAATAATAACCGGATGGTTTGGAATGGGTTGAGAATTAATTTGGCTGAGCTCGCTTAAGCACAATGCACCTAAAGCCATTCCTGCTAAGAAGGCAAAACTGTTTAAGGTATTACCTTGTGTGCGCTTAACAAGGCTCTGAATCATGCTGCTGACACCGGTGATACGACCGTAAAAAAGCATAATAAGGCTGGCCGAAAGACCTATCAGTAATCCACCAATTAATGCGGGTGTTATATT
>NZ_LWGG01001165.1:0-974 GCF_001635365.1 Oleiphilus sp. HI0128
CTTCCAGCTTAGCCTGCTCTTTCTCTACAACGTCTTTTGGCGCATTGCTTACGAACTTCTCATTGTTCAGTTTGCCAGAAAGGCGCTTAATTTCTTTCTCCGCCTTATCGATTTCTTTATTGAGTCGAGCTATCTCGGCATCAAGGTTGATCAAACCGGCCATTGGTACCAAGACTTCCATAGAGCCGACTAACTGAGTTGAACTCATAGGCGCTTCTTCGTCATTTAACCAGCTCATTGACTCGAGCTTGGCGAGTGACTTAACAAAGCCTTCGTTTTCCTGGAAGCGGCGCTGATCTTCATTATTGCCGTTACGCAGTAGAACGGGAATTGCCTTGGCAGGAGAGATATCCATCTCACCACGAATGTTTCGTATTGCGACGATGACACCTTTTAGCCACTCAACGTCACCCAGTGCTTTTTCATCGACTTTCGACTCATCTGCTTCAGGGTAAGGCTGAGTCATAATGGTTGCGCCAGACTGACCGGCCAAGGGAGCAACACGCTGCCAGATTTCCTCTGTGATATAAGGGATAAAGGGGTGAGCCATTCTTAGTACAGCTTCAAGTACTCGTACCAGTGTGCGGCGTGTGCCACGCTTAAGCGCTTCGTCGCTGTCGTCACTGTTTAGAATCGGCTTGGAAAGCTCCAGGTACCAATCACAATACTCATTCCAGATGAAGTCATACAAAGTGTGTGAGGCCATATCTAGACGGAACTCACCAATAGATTTTTCAATGGATGCTTCGGTTTGCTGAAGGCGCGAGATGATCCATTTGTCAGCTAAAGATAATTGATAATCGTCAGAATTCTGAGCACAGTCCTGATCTTCAGTATTCATGAGCACATAACGTGCAGCGTTCCAGATCTTGTTACAGAAGTTTCTGTAGCCTTCTAGGCGTTTCATGTCCCAGTTGATATCACGACCCGTCGAAGCCAGTGAGAATAGGGTAAAACGAAGTGCATCGGTCCCG
>NZ_LWGG01001166.1:0-1026 GCF_001635365.1 Oleiphilus sp. HI0128
GTTATCGAGCTCGATGGTGTCAGTAAGCAATACAAAGACAAGCTGCTATTCAAAGATTTGAGCTTTAGTGTTCCACCCGGAAGCATTGTCGGTGTAATTGGTGGTAACGGTGCAGGTAAATCTTCACTATTCAAGCTGCTAGCAGACGTAGAGCAACCCGACTCAGGCACTATTCGTTTGGGTGATACTGTTAAGCTGGCTTTCGTTGAACAAACGCGTGACCTGGACAATTCCAAGACGGTATGGGAAGAAGTCAGTGACGGTAACGATATGATCACTATCGGCAATTACCAAACACCATCTCGTGCTTATGTCAGTCGTTTCAACTTCCGTGGTAATGACCAGCAAAAGAAAGTGAATGAGCTGTCTGGTGGCGAGCGTAACCGTCTACATTTAGCCAACGTGCTTAAGCAAGGTGCGAACGTTCTACTACTCGATGAGCCAACCAACGATCTTGACGTAGAAACACTACGAGCACTGGAAGAAGCCGTCTTGGCATTCCCTGGTTGCGCAATAGTGATTTCGCACGACCGTTGGTTCCTCGATAGAATTGCAACGCATATATTGGCTTATGAAGGCGATAGTGAAGTGGTCTGGTTTGAAGGCAATTACACTGAATACGAAGAAGACTTCAAAGCTCGTAAAGGTGAACAAGCCAAGACACCTACTCGTGTCAACTATAAGAAGCTTGCCTAAGAGCCAAGGCTGCCAAACTAGCTGAAAGCCTGAAACAGCAGTTCTTTTGAGCGATTTGTTCTCAAAAGGACTGCCTAAGCTTGCAGTTACCTGATATAGCACTTATATTCTAATGAATGACTATAATAATTAATCCTCTCTGTTATCCTTCAAACTGGTTTGCAGAACAGAGTTGCCGGAGGCCAAATGAGCGAAGAGACAAAACAAGACGAGCGCCGTCATTTTAGCCGAATTCTATTTAATGCCGATTGCACCTTGCGTCAGGATGACCTTGAATGGTCTACCGAAGTCCTTGATATTTCCTTGCGCGGAATTCTGGTTCACCGGCCT
>NZ_LWGG01001167.1:0-976 GCF_001635365.1 Oleiphilus sp. HI0128
CTCTTTATCCATTTTGTTTACCGCAACAACGATCGGCATATTTGCTGATCGCGCATGCTGAATCGCTTCTTCGGTTTGTGGCATCATGCCATCATCGGCTGCTACAACCAGAATAACAATATCAGTACTGCTCGCACCACGTGCACGCATAGCTGTAAAGGCTGCGTGTCCTGGCGTATCCAGGAAGGTGATCATGCCATGACCGGTCTCTACGTGATAAGCACCAATATGCTGTGTAATACCACCTGACTCTCCACTAGCTACTTTCGCTTTACGGATATAATCAAGCAGAGAGGTCTTACCGTGGTCAACGTGACCCATTACACTGATAACTGGCGCACGAGGCGTCTCTTCACCTGCGTAATCGATACTCTCAATCACTTCAGCTTCGATCGCATCTTCAGCAACCAATTTCACTGTATGACCTAACTCCTCAGTAACAAGCACTGCAGTTTCTTGGTCAATAGACTGGTTCTGCGTTGCCATAACGCCCATACCCATCAGTGATTTAATCACAACGGCGCTCTTAACAGACATCTTGTCTGCCAATTCACTTACGATGATTGACTCACCGATATTTACTTCTCTAACCACAGGCGACACCGGTTTCTCGAAAGCATGAGTACGTTTTACTTTCTTCTTTTTAGACTTTAGCTTACGTGGCTGCGGCTCATCTTCATCGATAAGAACATCTAAACTGATTGTTGATAGATCTTCATCTCGCTGACGAGGCGCTCTGTGTCCGGCAGACTTAACATGCTTGCGTTTCGGAGCTTCGTCCTCATCCACAACAGGCACTTTTTCTTTCTTCTTGTGCTTTTTATGCTTTTCGTTTGTTTCAAGCTCAGCAGGCGTCACTGGTACTTCAGCCTTCGGCGCTTTCGCTTCACTTTTCTTAGCATCTTCCGCTTCACGCTTAGCTTCAGCCTCTTTGGCTTCTTGCTCTTTTCGAGCTTTCTCTTCAGCTTCTTTCGCT
>NZ_LWGG01001168.1:0-1670 GCF_001635365.1 Oleiphilus sp. HI0128
ACCGGTTTTTTTGTTTTCTTTAGAACTTTTGGCTCTAAAGAGTTAAGCCATTAGATATCTTCTAAAGACTTAAGTGGGTAGTTTGCAGGAAGTGGACCTTCCGCAGCACCCGTATCGATCGCTGCTTGAGCAACCGCAGTAGATACAATACCCAACAAACGGGAATCTGTCGCTTTTGGAATGATGTACTCTTTACCGAATTCCATTGAATCCACACCGTAAGCGTCTAGAACTTCCTTAGTTACAGGCTCTTTTGCTAGATTAGCAAGTGCTTTAGCAGCAGCCAGCTTCATCTCTTCATTGATAGCTGTTGCACGAACATCCAACGCACCACGGAAGATAAATGGGAAGCCAAGAACGTTGTTTACCTGGTTAGGGTAATCAGAACGACCTGTTGCCATAACAGCATCTGGACGAGATTCTGCAACCACTTCAGGCATGATTTCTGGAACCGGGTTAGCACATGCAAAGATGATTGGGTTTGGAGCCATCTTCTTAATTTGTTCACCAGTCACCATATCAGGACCAGATAGACCCAAGAAGATATCAGCACCGTCTAGCGCATCGTCAAACGTACGCTTGTCAGTATCTACTGCAAACATTGCCTTGTACTGGTTTAGATCATCACGACCAGAGTGGATAACACCTTTACGATCACACATGAAGATGTTTTCTGGCTTCATACCCGCAAGGGTAAGTAGCTTAGAACAAGAAATTGCAGCAGCACCGGCACCTAGTACCGCCATTTTTGCTTCTTCAATTTTCTTGCCTTGAATTTCAAGTGCGTTCAATGCACCTGCAACCGTTACGATAGCAGTACCGTGCTGGTCATCGTGGAAAACTGGAATGTTGCACTGCTCTTTAAGCGTACGCTCGATTTCAAAACACTCAGGTGCTTTAATGTCTTCTAGGTTAATGCCACCAAAAGTAATCGCAATACGACGCACTGTGTCGATAAATGCTTGAGGGCTTTCAGATTCAACTTCGATGTCGATTGAATCAACGCCAGCAAAACGTTTGAAAAGAAGAGACTTACCTTCCATTACAGGCTTAGAAGCCAAAGGACCTAAGTCACCCAGACCAAGAATCGCAGTACCATCAGTAATAACCGCTACCAAGTTACCTTTAGCAGTGTACTTATATGCATTTTCCGGGTCAGCAGCAATTTCCTTAACTGGCTCTGCAACACCTGGGCTATAAGCCAAAGAAAGGTCGCGAGAGGTTTGAGCAGGAGTAGAAAGTTCTACGCTGATTTTCCCTGGCTTCGGGAACTCATGGTAATCTAGAGCATCTTGTTTGAAATCTGACATTATATTCTACCGTTTTGGTTTTTCCGTTTAGGTTCTTTCAGGGACATTAAAGCCCTAAAGCCTGTCCGCGGCGCACATTATGACATCACTTATTCCCTAGGGACAATTATCAAATGATAATACGCCGTAACTTTTTTATTGTCATTTGACCGAAATCATCAAATAACCAGACGAAAAAAGAGCGACAAGCGCTCTTTTTCGGAATATCTTAGTTCTTTGGCAACTCGCCAAACAAAGCTTAGCCGCCGATACGGCTGCCGAAACGCTTCTTGAACTTATCAATACGACCACCTGTATCCATTACTTTCTGCTTACCAGTATAGAATGGGTGACATGCTGAACATACGTCCAGAGTAATAT
>NZ_LWGG01001169.1:0-982 GCF_001635365.1 Oleiphilus sp. HI0128
GTCAAAGCAAGTGGCTTATATACCGATGCATCGACTAAAGACATCACCCACCTCGTCACCTGGCAAAGCGAAGACAATCAACTTATTACTGTCGACAATAATGTAGATAGCCCAGGACTAATTCGTACCGTTGCCCCCGGTAGTACACGTGTCAGCGCCAGCTTTGAAGGCCTATCGTCCAGCGCAACCTTCACAGTGACGGACGCAATACTAAGTTCTATTGCTATTACCAGCCCTGCTAGCGCGATAAACGTTAACGATGAACTGCAACTGAGTGCCATTGCAGACTACTCCGATAACAGCAGCAAAGATCTCACCCAAGAAGTAAGCTGGATAATCAGTGACAATGATGTTGTATCTATCGAGACGGCATCGAATGACTACTTTTCTAATCAAAGCGGTTTGCTAAAAGCTCTGTCAGCCGGCACCAGCGATATATCTGCCCAGTTACTAAACAGCTCAGGAGAACTTATAAGCTCTAACACTCTGAGCCTCACAATCTCGGAAGACCCTAACGCTACTAAAGCGATATCACTGTCACTGACTCCAAACGTTATTCTAAACAACGGTATTGATAGCTCTATTGTGTCCGCGACTTTAAGCCCTAACTCGGCTAGCGGAGCAATTCCAGATAACACTGAAGTGAGTTTTAGTATCACTGATAATGGCACCACACATATCGAAACGGCTTATACCAGTAATGGCGTCGCTCAAATTACCCTAAGCTCTGAGAATATTGGTCTGATATCAATTGAGGCTTCGAGCAATCAAATTCATAGTTCGTCAGCAATATACAGTACAAATGATTTCAGAAATGTCATCGTAAGCTACGCAGAAGCAGAAGTATTATATGATGCAGAAAACGAGGTCTTAAAATCTGGCAGCACTTTACTAACACTTGTCCGAAACCTATCAAATCGCGACTTCGATCTACCATTAATTGCTGTTATGACTGGCAATCCAGACCCTCAAATACATTTAC
>NZ_LWGG01001170.1:0-1160 GCF_001635365.1 Oleiphilus sp. HI0128
GTCGCAAGTGCCGCTGTGGAAACCATGTTTGGGGCATCCGACTAACTTAAGGTCTTGGAATAGGCTAAAGAAAGCCATGTAGATTGACTCGAATGCCTGATGATATATCCGATATTTGTGAATATCGGATATATTGAATATCAGAAAATCAAGGCTATGCTTAATCTAAAGCTCTTTGATAACGATTAAGAAATGAAGGACCCTAAGCGAAACCCGCCATCACCAATCATTGATAACCTAGAGTTTATTGGCAATCCATTTAAAGTCGCGCCGCAGAGCCCAAACTGGATAAGCTTTTCTGACGCTCAGCAAGATCTAGAGTTGTCATTGAAGTTTCTTTATAGCTATAACGGCAGTACAGCCACATTCAATAGCTATCGAAGAGAGCTCGAACGACTTNTACAATGGTCCTGGCAAATCGAAAAGACTTCAATTCTTGAGCTACAGCGTGAGCACATAGAAGAATTCATTAATTTCTGTATCAACCCACCTGAAGCTTGGATAGGTATAAAGAATGTCGCCAGGTTTAAAAAGTCGCCTGACGGGAGGATACCTAATAAAGACTGGCGCCCGTTTGTTGTTAACGTGTCAAAAGAAGAGTTCAAGCGAGGAAAAGAAGCAAATATTGGGGAATACTTTCCTTCTCAAGCTGCGATAAAAGCAACGTTTACAGCGATATCCTCATTTTATGACTATCTTCTGCAAGAGGGCGAAGTTTCATCTAATCCGGTCGCCTTAATACGACAAAAAAGTAAATTCATTAGCCGTGATCAACAAGCTCCAATTGTTCGCAGAATTAGTAATATTCAATGGGATTACGTCCTTGAAACGGCTGAGTTGCTAGCAGATCAAGATCCGGAAGAGCATGAACGCACACTGTTTATCATGAATGCGTTGTTTGCGATGTATCTCCGAATTTCAGAGCTAGTTGCCGATGAGCGCTCGACACCACTAATGTGCGACTTTGAGCGAGATCGAGACGGAAATTGGTGGTTTAAAGTTACAGGCAAAGGAAACAAAAACCGAAGAATTACAGTTTGCGATGACATGCTGAAATCTCTCAAGCGATATAGAGAGCATTTAAACCTAAGCCCGTTGCCTAGCATTAATGACAAGTCACCAATCTTGCCTAAATACAAGGGTTCTGGTGGCATTACTAG
>NZ_LWGG01001171.1:0-1188 GCF_001635365.1 Oleiphilus sp. HI0128
AAGTTTCAGCCATCAAAGCCATGACAAAAGCCGGCGTACCGACGGTTCCTGGCTCCGACGGCCCGATCACAAATAATCAAGATCGAACCAAAGCTATTGCACGCAAAATTGGCTACCCGGTTATTATCAAAGCAGCCTCAGGTGGTGGCGGCCGGGGTATGAGAGTTGTTAACGACGAAGCTGAACTACTCACCTCGATTCAGCTAACACAGTCTGAAGCCAAAGCCGCTTTTGGCGATGACACCGTTTACCTTGAAAAATTTCTCGACACACCCCGGCATGTCGAAATCCAGGTACTTGCAGATAACCATGGCAATGTCATTCACTTAGGTGACCGTGACTGTTCACTGCAACGAAGACACCAAAAAGTTATCGAAGAAGCCCCTGCACCAAATATTAACGAGGAAGCCCGACAAGCCACGTTTGCCGCCTGCGTAAAAGCCTGCAAAGATATCGGCTATCGCGGAGCAGGAACATTTGAGTTCTTATACCAGGATGACAGTTTCTATTTTATCGAAATGAATACCCGAGTACAGGTAGAGCACCCTGTAACAGAAATGATAACAGGCATTAATATCGTTAAAGAGCAAATTAGAATTGCTAGCGGCCTACCACTTTCAGTCTCTCAAGCTGAAGTAAATCTTGAAGGCCATGCGATAGAGTGCCGCATTAACGCTGAAAATGCTCAAACCTTTGCACCGAGCCCCGGCTTAGTTAAACAGTTTCACGCGCCCGGTGGCATGGGAGTCCGTGTCGATTCGCATTTATATAGCGGCTATCGTGTACCTCCATTTTACGACTCTTTAGTTGCCAAAATCATTTGTCATAGCGAAAACCGTAATGCGGCGATGAACCGTATGACAAACGCACTTGACGAGCTAGTCGTAGACGGAATTGACACAAATATTGACCTTCACCGCAAGCTACTTTCCGATAGCGGATTTCGAGAGCTCGAATTTAATATCCATCATCTGGAAAAGAATATCCTTTAGTTTCATCTAATGTATTTCATTCCCGACTATCAGGAAGTCACTGACTTATGAACTGGATCCAAGTTAAAGCCAATATATCTCCCGCCATCGCAGAAGCTCTCGAAGAAGGCTTGCTCGCGGCGGGAGCCAGCGCAGTGACTCTCGAAGATGCTCAAGACCAGCCAGTGCTAGAGCCCGAACGGGGCACAACGCCGCT
>NZ_LWGG01001172.1:0-1505 GCF_001635365.1 Oleiphilus sp. HI0128
GATGTTGCTCGGCAAGAATTTCAGTGGGAGCCATTAAAGCGACTTGAGCACCCGACTCTACAACCTTTAAGGCTGCCAAGGCCGCAACGATGGTCTTACCTGAGCCGACATCGCCTTGTACCAATCGTAGCATGGGGAAGGCTTGGCCTAGGTCATGGTCGACGTCGCTGCACACTTTTTTTTGTGCACCGGTTAGTTCAAAGGGGAGCTGCTCAAGCAGTTGAGTGCCTAGCTGGCTATTATTCTGGCAAGGCAAGGCTTGGTGACTTTGTACGCCTTTGCGGAGTTTTAACAGACTTAAGTGATGCCCGAGTAATTCTTCAACAATAAGGCGTTGCTGACATAAATGCCGCCCTTCTAGCAAAGCGAGTTGGTCGGCTTCGGTTGGTGGAGCATGTAAGTAACTTAGTGCATGTTTAAGTTCCGGTAGCTGGTAGGCTTTTCGAATGCTAGGCGGCAGTAGATCGCGGACATCGCAGCGATCCAGCCAGCCAAGCGCTTGACGACAGATTGCACGGAGTCTTGCTTGTTGAATTCCTTCGGTTAAGGGATAAACCGGAGTTAAAGTTTCGGGTGCGGTATTCTTCTCGTCCCCTGTGATGATATTGTACTCAGGGTGATAGAATTCTATTCCCAGCTTTCCAAGCCTGGCCTCACCATAGCAACGCAGGTAGGTACCTTTTTGAAGTTGCCGGGCTTGAGCTGCGCTGAAGTGATAAAAACGCAGTGTAACGGTGCCGCTGGCGTCTTTTACTTTGACTTCTAGACTACGCCTTCTTCCATGAACGACTCTACTACCGAGCACTTCCACTTCAAACAAGCCTTGCATGCCGGGGCGAAGCGAGGCTGCAGAGTGAATACGAGTTCGGTCTTCGTAACGAAAAGGCAGGTGGAAGAGTAGGTCCTGCATGTTGTGAATATCGAGCTTGGAAAGTGTTTCAGCCAGTTTGGCGCCCACACCTTTTAACTGCGTAAGCTCTATTTCCTCCAGCGCTGCCATGCCGATTTAACCCTTTTGTGTGAGTGCAGGTACTTCCATGCATCTACGAATGTCTTTTAGAGTACTTCGTTTTATACTAGCGACAAATCATATAGAAAAGGCTTGGCGCTATGCAAGGTAAGAAGGTTTTGATAGTCGGTTGCGGTAAAATCGGTGGGCGCGTAGCGAAGAGGCTTTCAAGTGACTTTCAAGTTTTTGGTTTACGCCGAAGACCTCAAATGTCTCAGGATGACATTCATTATCTTGCTGCAGATGTTCGAGAGGCATCGAGTTTAGAAGAGGTGTTTTCACAAGTCCTGACTGATGGTGTTGATTACCTGATTTATTGCCTGACGCCTTCCCAGCGCACCGAACAGGCTTATCGTGATACCTATGTCACGGGTTTAGAAAACACGCTTACGATGCTTCCTAATCCGAAGCGCTTAAAGCGATTGATCTTTGTTCCAGTAGCAGTGTCTATCACCAGAATGATGATAGTTGGATAGATGAGCAAAGCCCTTGTGAA
>NZ_LWGG01001173.1:0-1292 GCF_001635365.1 Oleiphilus sp. HI0128
GTCAGAACGATGCGCTTTTAGGGCAGCTGGTGTCGAAACTGTCGCAGTACCGCGCTATCGAGTGGCGCCTTTTAGCCGAAACAGGCTTGAAGACATCTGAGATGCTAGAGCGCCTACATGCGCTTGAGGCTTTTAAAACCGATGTTGTCATTACTTCCTTAGGTGTCAATGATATAACCGGCGGGACACGACTGAAACACTGGCTAGAGCAGCAAAGAGAGTTAAAACTGCTGCTTCAAGACAAGTTTCAAGCGCGTCATATCTTCTTGAGCAGTGTACCTCCCATGCATGAATTTCCGGCTCTACCTCAGCCACTTCGCTGGTTTTTGGGGCGTCGTTCTCGTGCAATGAATAGTGCTTTGAACGAACAGGCAGCACTAGATGAGGCTTTAGCTTTTGTTAGTGTTCAGTTTCCTATGCAAAAAGAGTTCTTTGCCAGTGATGGCTTCCATCCCAGTGCGCAGGCTTACCGCTTATGGTCAGAAGCTTTACTTGAGCACTTTAAAGAGCGTTGTTTATTGCCCCAGCGTTGAAGGTATCGTCGAGCAGCATTCCAGGCTGATCATCGCTTTTTTGCGTTCTGCTCCCCAGCGATATTGATTAATCTCCCCCGTACTTCTAATGACCCGGTGACAGGGAATCAAATAGGCAATATTGTTCTTCGCAATGGCTGAAGCGACGGCTCTGGTAGTATTTGGTTGATTGATTTGCTCAGCAACCTGTTGATAAGAGCGCAACTCGCCTTCAGGAATCTTCAGTAAGGCCTCCCATACCAACAGTTGGAAAGGCGTTCCTTTGCAGAGCAAGTTCAACTTGTTCTCGTTTGCTGGTCCAGAGTCGAAAATACGTTTTAGGGTAGTTAATGTGCTCGCTTGGTTTTGCTTTAGTTCAGCATGTGGCCACTCGCGCTTCATCTCAGCCAAACCTTCTGCTTGAAGCTCCAGTGAGTCAAGAAATGCCAATTTGCATAAGCCTCGTTGAGTCAGAGCTAGCAGACAATAACCGAAGGGAGAGGGGTGAAAGCCATAGTCTATTTGAACGCCTTGGCCACCACTTTTATATTCGCCAGGTGTCACGCTTTTACACTGAACCATCAGATCGTGAAGTCGGCCACTCCCGCTTAAGCCGCTGTTGTAAGCGGAATTAGAGACAGAGTGTTGCTTAAGTAAAGCTTTGGCTTTTTGCTTGGTCAGAAATTGTAAGAACTGCTTGGGTGATACCCCCGCCCATTGAGTAAACACACGCTGCAGGTGAAACTCACTCAAGCCAACATATTCGGATACCGCTCTTAA
>NZ_LWGG01001174.1:0-13579 GCF_001635365.1 Oleiphilus sp. HI0128
CCGCTAGTCATGAATAGTGTAATACACATTCCTACCAATGGATTAATCGCAGACAATAAAAAGCCCGGCAACGGCCGGGCTTTAGAAAGTAAAAGCTAAGTTAGCAAATTACTCTGGTGTACCACACTCGGCAGCAGTTGGATTTTCAGAACAACGGATTTTCCAAAGCATTTTTAAAGCTTTAGGGTGGTGGTTACCCTCTGCTTTTAGAGCCATACGGATTTCACGCTTAAACTTAGTAATTTCTTCCTTAGTTTTAGCATCTGTTTTGATCCAATACTTCGCTGGGATTTCCGCTTCAGCATCCTTAACCATTTTATTAATGTCAGGAATACGAGAAAGAATGTACTCACGCATCTTTTGACCAAAGTCGTCTGCAAAGCGGTCCTTGTGAGTAACAAGCTGCATCATGCCGTAAAGGAGTTTTTCGTCGATAATACCGCCGTTCTCGCCGAGACCGTGATATAACTCAAATACGTTATAACCAAGCGCGACCATTGGTAGAATGTCGATATTACCGTTATTGAACTGGCCCGAGAAAGTGGTCAAAGAAGTGCCGACCGGAGACGCACCAACTAGGTTAGCAAGCTTCAAACTTTGTGGATCTTCGTTAAGAACCGAGATCTTTTTGCCGCTAAATTCTTCAACTGAGTCAATATTTCTGTCTCTTACGAATAGGTAAACAGAACCAACAGGCAAAGTACCAACCATCTCGTAATTACCATTCGTAAGTAGCTTGCCAACTTTCGGGTTAGTCAAGGCCTTTAGAACGATACCAAGCTGCTTCTCGTTGTTGATGCCACCAATTGCATCCAAGGTACCACCAAATGGAACGTATGGGCTACTCAATATAGAGGTAAGAAATACACCATCACACATACCGGCTTTAAAATCATTAGAGGCAACTTTTTCATCGGTAAAAGCTTCCAAATGGATATCTAGACCCCAAGGAATAGCTTTTGCTTTCAAGTCAGCGAAGAATGTCATTGCAGGACCGTTTTTTCCAACCGGGTCGTACATACAGAACTTTTTCTTTTCAAGTGCAGAAGCTGTGGCAGCAGTCGACAGCATTACTAGCGCAAGTATAATTCGACGAAATGTCATAATGTTTCCTTAATCCTCATTAATTGTTTGATGTGTAAGAACGTTCTTTTCTTATCGTTATTATGGTGCGAATTATAACAAAGACATGTTCGAAAAGAGACATCAAAATTGACTGCTAGTCACAAAAATAGATTTAAATTTTGGCAATATTAATATTTTCTTGTAAATACAATTGCTTACCATTTTCAGAGAGGAGTTGTTAAATTTGGTTAGCTGTTTTTCATATCTGCGTTAAAGAAACTTTCAAGCTCCTTGGACTTAGCTTGAGCGTCCTTGTATCCGAGAGCTATGAGCTCTCGCATAAACTCCCCTTCAAACAAAAGATAGCTAGCCAGGCTCACGCCGCCTTCAATTGGTTCCTTGTTTAGACCAAAAAACTGTTTAATAGGTCCGGGTAGTTTGGAAACATGTTTAATTGCAATTTCATCAATTGGTTCGCTTGGGTTTATCACCAAGGTATCAATAAACCTTAATCCCAAATCGTTGGCGACTGCTTCTGGGTCCTCAACTCTTTTTAAAAGGCTGTTGATGACAGCGACCTTTTCAACGTCCTTTTCTACAACATCAATAAACATTCCGTTTATAACATGCTCTAAGATAGAGGGTCGCTTTGGCTCTTTTTTACTTTCCTTGCGAATATGACGATTGGTGAGGTTCGCGCTAACACCAATAACCAAAATTCGATTCGCACCAAGGTGAACTGCAGGGCTAAGCGGTGCCATATTACGAGCAACACCATCGCCAAAGTACTCTCTATGTATCTTGACTGGTGGAAATATGGTCGGGATAGCAGAAGAAGCCATGAGGTGATCAAGCGTTAGTTTTGTTTTAACGCCCACCCTATTCCCTGATTGCCAACCAGTAAGGTGGTCTTCACCTTGGAAAAAACTAACACTTTGGCCGCTTCGATAACCACAACTTGTCACACTAACTGCCTGTATGTCGTGCTTCTTGATGTTGGTTGTGAGTTGTCCGAAATCAGCTTCTTTTTTTAATAGCTCTCTTAAGGGGGCGTTATTGAACATGGAGCCTGGCACATCAATGCCATCTCCGCTGACGAAACCTCTAACAAACTGGCCTAGGTTTTTTGCAAGATTCCAATAGTCGGATTTGTATACCTTATCAGAGCTAAGGTTTAACCAAAGATCTTCGAGACTGTCGACACTATGCCTGAAGATCTTACCCCCTCCTCCTAGCCCCACGGCGTTTAAAGCTCCTGCGGAACTGCCGCAAATGACAGGAAAGGGATAGTCAAAGCCAGGAAACTGTTCTGCAATTGCCTTAAGAACACCGGCCTGGTAAGCGCCTCGTGCACCACCACCCGTTAAAATCACCCCTGCTGTCATATTAATTATTCCAAATAATGTACTTTGTAAGAATGCTGCGATAGCAGCTTGTTTCCGCTCAAAGAATAGATAAGTCTCAATAGTAAAACTATTCTAGGGCATATATGCGGACAAGCACTAACCTTGCATAAACTTAATAGTGATAATAAAAATCTATATAGAATAAGACGGTCTATATCTGATCAAAAAAGCAGCATCTTTAGCGCTATAATTAAGTTAATGATAAAGATAGATCGTTATATGGTTTTCCGTTTTTAAATTAGAGCATTAATTTGTAGTCGGAGGTGTCCTATGAAACGTTTATATTACCTTAGCCCTTCAATTGACAGTGTCGACCAAGTTTCGAAAGATTTGCATGAGCATGGTATTACTGACTGGAACTTTCATATTATTAGTACTAATGAAGAGGGTCTATATAGTCATCATCTCCACTCTGCGAGTGCACTTCAGCGTACCGACTTCGTGCGCTTTGTAGAGCGAGGCTTATTGTCCGGTGGGATGATTGGGCTGTTTTTTTAGTCCCCTTTACTTATATCGAGGAGTTTAGCTTCAATGCATGGCTAGTGATCGCGATCTTTAGCATGTTCTTTGGTGCGTGGTTTGGCGGTGTTGGTGGGCTCAATACTGAACACTACAAGATCCAGAAGTTTCACGAACAAATTATTGAAGGTCAGCACTTGATCTTAGTGGATGTTAACACGAAGGATGAACAACGCATAAAGTGCATTATGGAAATAAGGCACCCCGAGGCGGTACTTCAAGGTTCTAGCTCGACTATTACTAATCCGTTTTCCAAGGATGATGCTGAACACATCAGCGCAAAGTCTTAGGGCTGCGCATTAAGGTGATAAAAGCTTAGATTATCGCCTTAATGCATTATTTGCAGTTCACAAAGTGTTCATGTCGAAATCTGTCAAAGCAAAAATTTCAAGGACTTCATAGGTATTCTTGTCGAGCTTTGCCAAACCAAAGCCTGATTTCCCAATTATGCGGATATAGAAGTATTTGCCTGTATCAAACTCTTGATCCTTATAAATCTTCTTAAGGTAGACTTCTTCAAGAGCTGCTTGCTTGATGCGTTCTTTTTGCTCGCCTAGCTCATGATAATAATCCATGTTCTGTAGATAATCTGTATCCCCTTCACCGGTAAATGCATGAACAGTGATCGCTATTCTAACTTCGGTTGTACCGGTTAAAACGTGGAACTTTGGTGCTGAAGCCAAGCTAGTATCGATAATATTAGGGTCAACAGCTGTCATATCGTAATTCGATGCGGTTTGGATCTCAAATGAGTTATTGACAAGTAATGCTGATAAAGGCCTTTCCTTGTAGATGGTCTGAAACCCATATACAAGCGCTGCTATTTGGAATAATGCAATCACTGACAGGTCAAACTTTAGACTCTTCTTACCTTTTTTATATACGACAAAAGTAAGTAGTGGCCCTAGTATCACGTCTACAGCAAACAGGATTAGAATGATTTCTGATATACCCTGTATTTTGAAGTAGAAGTCAGGATAAATTTGGAATCTGATAAAAAAGTAAACTATCGATACGATAGCGAGACTAATAAGAAAGTGGATTAGAAATGCGATGGGTTTTGTCATAGTCGTCAGTTAAGTTAGTGTTTAAACTAAGCTTAGAAGCGACTTGGATATTTTCAAAGAAATAAAGAACGGAATTAAAAAAAAGCCGCATTTAAGTGCGGCTTTTTAGAAACTACAAAGGTATTGTTATTTCATTTTTTTACGTGTGGCAACTAGTCCTGCCAAACCTAATGCAAACAAAGCAATGGTGCCAGGTTCTGAAACTGCAGTAACTTTAACGTCGTCAAAAATATTACCTGTTGTATCTCTTCCGCCATCTAAGGATGTGAATGTTAAGGTAGAAAGCGAGCTAGTAGCTGTGAATTGATAAGTATACTGATTCCAGTTACCCCATGATTGGTTATAAACAGAATCTGAAAGGTCACCAACACTGACTGAGAAAGCTTCATCAGAGTTAGCTTGGCGGCGGCGACCAGCAAAACTTAACTCGTAGGCCTGACCTGCTGTCGTCGCGAAGTCTTGGAAGATAGAGAACTGACCATTAGCGTCTCCAGGGTGCGCATTAAGTTCTAATACTCTAATTCCATCATCGGCAGGTACGATAAAATTGTTAGACCATATTTCAACATTCTGGCTGGCGTCCCAATTTGGAATGCTAGAATAAATCTGCCACGTAGCTGCGCTTCCATACCCGCCAAGTGCTGCTTCGTTACCAATATCTTCGAAGCTGCCATTTTCTATAAGATTAGCTTGAGCACTCATAGATACAGCAGTAGTTAAACAGATTGAACCGAACAACTTTGTTAAATTTTTCATAATACAGCCTAATTTAATGAATAATAACTATAGGAAAGCAATAGATGCGCCAGAAGTTTATCTTTTTGTTTTTATTGATGTTTTCTAGTATTGATTGATCGATGTGTAAAATAAGCTGACGTAAATTTAGCCAGCTTCAAGATTTTGTGAACTAGTGAATCTAATGACTTCGTCTTACAAACCGCATTGGTAATACGGATATTATAATGTTAAATACCTTGGCAATGGTCGGTGTATTTATAAGAAACAATTTGATTGCGACCTACAGCGCTATTGATGTCGAAGAGATTATCTTCAAAAAGCTCATTACCCCAATCACAAAGCGTTTCAAGCGAAACCTTGTCATCCTTTACGATCGAAGAATGAAGCTTAAGCGTTAAACCGAGCTGACCATTCCACTTCATGACGCAGCTTGATATCGGATAGTTCTTTGTTCCTGGTGCACAGCAAAACCAGCGTTCTTTTTGTAATGCTGAAACCGCTTCTGCCTGTTTGCTCGGTAAGGCAGAGGTATCTTCATCTAACCAGTTCCCCATTGCGGAGAAATTGCCAGCGTAAAAGGATTTATTGCTGAGGTAGCGATATAAAAATCTAATCATAAAGCCAGGTAGATATTTAGCTATCTTGGCTTGTTGCCAGTGCAGCCAATGCTCGCGTGACTTTAGCCGCTCGCGAATTCTGTCGTTTAACTGGGTAGGTGAAATATCCGCTTCGAGAGGGATATAAAATCCACTGGAGAAATTTGCATAGTCTGAGTCGGTTCCAAAATTAGCTGCCCCCCTTAAATTAACGGGATAAAACCACGAATAGCTTTGATTGCAGTTTTTTGAATCTGCAAGTAAATGCTTGGCAGCCGAGCGGTTTAGCGCCCATAGTATAAAGGTTGTTAAAGGGATATCGAGAGATTTTGCTCGTTGTTCGATAGCTGCGGTTTCATAACGATCAAAAAATAGAGTGTCTACCGAATTTTGGCTTACTTGATTATCCGCTTTCCAAAAACGCCATTTGACCCTTTTAGGGTAAGGTTGAACTTTTGCTTTGATCGCTTTCAATTCTTGAGTGTCAGGTTCACCGGTTTCTCTACACTTAGGGATCTTCACACTGGTGAAACCGAGATCGTTCAGCATGTGCTTCATTATGCTCATGCCGTCACCATTGGCGTGCTGGAAGATATCTACTTTTAGCGCTTCTTCTTGCTCTGAGGTGTGAGGCGTATATCGCCCCCAATATATGTCATCACTTACGCCTAGCTTGCGCCTTTGTTCAAACCATAAGGCAACATGATCTTTCGGGTGACGTTGAAATATACTCATGATGCCTGATCCGTCTTGAGAACGTTAAGGGTATTTTTCGCATCAAGCCAACCTGCTTCCCAGCTTGAAGTTAATACCTCATCATTATATGGGCTCTGTGATTTCTTCTTCGCTCGACTGCCCTGCTCAAAACCGCGTTGATAGGCGTCTTCAACGCTCTCGGAGTCGAGCGCATTATTCGTTACCTGTTTGCTAGCGGTGCTTAGGCTCTTGATATATTGATCCAGTAATAGGTAGCTTGCGGGCACTAAAAGCAAGCTGATCAGTGTTGCAAAAATAACCCCAAAGGCCAGCGATACGGCCATGGGTATTAAAAACTTAGCCTGAATGCTGGTTTCCAGGATCAAAGGTGTTAAGCCTGCAAACGTTGTAATTGACGTTAAGAGTATTGGCCTGAAGCGTTTCTTGCCAGCTTCGCATACTGCACTAAAGATATTCACGCCCTTCTTGCGCAGCTCATTAATACAGTCCATCAAGACCAGGTTGTCATTGACGACAATACCGCTGACCGCCACCATACCTATGAATGACCAAAGCGTTAATTCCAGATTTAATAACATATGACCGAAAAGTGAGCCTAGAATTCCAAAAGGGATTGCAAACAAAACCAATAAGGGCTGACTGTAAGACGAGAATAAAACCGCCATCATCAAATACATTACGAAGATAGCGATTAGATAACCGTTAAACAGAATATCTAAAAACGCCACAATACTTTTTTGTTTACCTGCGGTTCCCCACTTCATATCTGGATATTGCGCGACTAGCGTGTCGAGGTAGTGTTCTTTAAGGTCCTTTTGAATATTGTAAACCGAGTTATGTTCTGTATTGACGTATGCGCTCACGGTCACCACTCGCTTGCGCTCATAGCGGCGAATATTATTCGGTGCCTGTCGGAAGTGAATATCAGCAATTATTGACAAGTCTATATAGCTGCCATCTGCTATCAAAATTGGCAGGTGCTCCAGGTACCACATCGAAGCTCGTTCTTCTTCAGGCAAGCCTAGCCAGACATCGACTTCATCATCTTGCGTTTGGATCGTTTGCACCACTTCACCCTGATACGCCCTATTGACTTGCCTGATAACCTGCTCAAGCGTTAGTCCAAGTGAAATAGCGTTATCCTTTAAGGTGATCTGCGCCTGTTTTTTCTTTTCATTAAGGGAGTCTGCCAAGTCATAAGTTCCGCTGTAATGACTCAGTTTATCCTTTAACTGTTTCGCAGCAGTTTCAAGCTGTAAGCGATCATAACCGGAAAGCTCAATATTGATATCAGGCTTTGAGGGGCTTAGGCTAGAACTAAAACTAAGCTTGCTTGCTCCATCAATACGGCCAATCAACTCGCGCCAACGGTTTAAGACTTCCTGACCGCTACGCTCTCTCGTTTTTGAGTCAGACAGTTCTAGCGTTACTTGGGCGGTATGATCAAGGTTTTGTTTGTTTTCCTGATTCGATATCTTAAGCGTTGGGCCGATAACCGAATAAACGTGCAAGATTACAGGTTCACTAATACTGGGCGAAGAAGACTCGTTTAGCTCAATACGCAAATCTTCCGCTGCCTTCAACATTTTATTCACTGCAGCTTCAGTTTTTTTGCGTGAAGCGCCCTCCGGAAAAGCAACTGAGGCATTAACAACCTCTGCATCAATCGCGACGCCCAACGCCACTCTCATCCAACCAGTCGATAGTAAGACCATAAAGATGATAAACATTAAGCTAAAACTAACGATAACCAGTTCTTTATGTTTTAGAGCCATCACTAATAAAGGTTGATATAAACCTTGGTTTAATTTATCGAGGTGTTGGCTGAATTGCTTTTGTATTTTACTTAACAGACTGTCTTTCTTTTCGTCGCTTGATGTTGATGCCTTACGGGATAAGTGCGCAGGTAGAATAAAGATCGATTCCAAGAGCGAAAACACTAGAATACAAATAACTATAATAGGTATCGCCTGCATTAACTGACCCTCGGGGCCTGGTAAGAACAGTAAAGGCAAAAAGGCTACAATGGTTGTAGTGACTGCAAAAAGTATCGGTTTATATACGTCATAGACACCAGCAAGCGCGCCTTCACTACCATATTTTCCTGCCTGATTCTGGCTATGAATTGACTCCCCAACGATCACTGCGTCATCGACCACAATGCCCAGCACTAGTATGAAAGCAAACAGTGACACAATATTGATGGATACATCCAGTGAGGGCATTAATAACAGACTGCCAAAAAACGAAAATGGTATTCCCAGGCTGACCCAAAATGAGAGACGTAAATTAAGAAACAGAACCAAGAGCGCAAAGAGTAGCAAGAGGCCGCTGAATGCATTTTCCAGCAATAAATCAATGCGGCTTTTAAAGTTTTTTGCTTCGTCCTGCCAAACGTATAAGTGCATGTTGTCAGGCAGTTGCTTTTGCTTTATATAGCCTTTAATTGCCTCGGCAATGGTAACAATACTCTGATTGCCAACACGATAGACATCGAGAGAAACCGCTGCACGGTGGTCAAAGGATGCCTGACTTTGCGGGCTATTTCGGTTGTCGATGATGCTCGCAATATCGCCTAGTCTTACCTCGGCACCGTCAGCATTCGAGGCAATAATGATATTTCGATAACCCTCTGCATCACTTTTTTTAGCATCACTGGTGATTAGTACGTCACCGTCATGGGTTTTTAATACGCCACCTGGTAACTGATTTGATTGTTGCCTAATTAGACGACTGATCTCTTCGAAGCTAACTTGATATTGCTCTAAGTTATGTGCCGGGATATAGACTTGTATTTCAGAGTCTTTAACGTCTTCTAGGTCGATGATGCTGATGTTATCGTTTTCGAGGATTTCACTGCGTATGCTTCGCGCCATCTTGCTCATGCTAGCGTAGTCCGCGGTGCCACTGAGAATTAATTTACTAACGCGATTACGTACAATCAATTCCTTGACGGTTGGCTCTTCTGCCTCGTCTGGTAAGGCATCATAGTTTTCGAGACGGCTTTTAACTGTATCTAGTATATCTTTCGTGAGGTAGCCGTCTGCTACGTCAAGAGTCATTGAGCAAAAACCCTCATGCGCAATAGCGCTAAGCTCAAGTGTGCCCTCAATATCATAAATCTGGTTTTCGATTGGCTTGCAGATGCTAGATTCTATGGTTTCAACTGACGCACCAGGCAGGCTCGTATCTATCCCAATACGTTCAAGGGACACATTTGGGATCAGCTCTTTGCGAATATCGGGCAGGCTGATATAACCCAAGGCAAACACGGTAAACATAAGCAAGTTGGCGGCAACCGGATTATGTGCAAACCATGCGATCGCACCTTTCATTGAATTGTACTCGCTACAGGGTGCTCAATAAGCGCGAGATCATTGGCTAGGTAAGGCTCAACTTTCATACCTTCTGCCATTAAATGAAATGAACCGGTAACGATACGTTCGTTTGCATTTAATCCCGCCTTTACGAAGGATAGCTCTTTGCCACGATACACTAGTTCGATATTTTTTCTGTGTAAGCGCATATCGTTATCAATCGTCCAAACAGTGTTGTTGGCAGGTTCAGCACTACGAGGAATTAGCTTTAAATTATTGATTACTTGCCCTTCGATCCTTGCTTCAACAAAGGAGCCTGGTAGTAAGCTCTTGCTAGATTTGTTTGAAGCGTTATTGCTTGAAACTTGCGCAATAACATAAAGAAGCTGATTTCTATCGCGCTCCCCTTCAATTCGGTCGATAAGTCCTTGCCATTGTTTTGTCGGGTTTTGATAGCTGTTCAAGCTAGCAATAGGTTTACTTGTTTTGCCCAAGTAGCCTTTATGATTTAGACCGAGAATTTCAATTTGCTGGTCATTTAACGGGAGTCGGACTTCAACTTCGTCAGTCCCATAGATTGTTGCAACATTTGAGGTAGCCAGTATGTACTCGCCTTCAGTAATACTCAGTTTAATGACTTTGCCATCTATTGGTGCTCTGATTACAGTCTTCTTGAGTTGTTGTTTTGCATAAGCTAAGGCGGCTTCCGCGGCCGAAACTTGACTGCTGGCATGGCGCACCTGTGGTATATGACGCGCATAGTCAGTTGCGTTTCGTTTTAGGCCTTTTTGTGCGACAGCCGCCTTTGCTTTAACTCTGACTAATTCAAGTTTAGTTCGGTCAAGTTCAGCTTGTTTTTGTGCGATATCGAGTACAAAAGGCTGTTGTTCAAGTTCAATGAGAATGTCGCCCTGCTTGACCCTTGCGCCTATACTAAGCTCTTTGCTGACACGTTTGACCAGGCCGGGTACCTGATTGGTAATCTGACGAACTTCTGAGGCAGATACTCTACCGCGACTATAGATTGGAATCGCTTGGCTGCTTTCGATTACCTCTGTGTAAGGAACTCTTGGCGCCAGGTTCTGTTGAGTACTTTGCTCAGGCTCGGGTGCGTTATCGTAGAGCCAAGAAATCAGGCCAAGCGCGACGATAAGCGCGAGGAAGACGGAACGATATTTTTTTAGATACTGCATCATAACTTACTGCTAATTATAGACGTGTTGGTTCGAGATAAAACAAGCCCTGTTGCTTCATTTCTTTGCTCGGGTCATCGCCATAACTAGCGAGATAGTGATTACTTAAAAGCTGATATGCCTTCAAGTTTTTTGCAACTTCGTGTAAAGGGTCGCGCGTATCAAAACCAAAGATAAGCGCCTCATAATCACTTGCGTGATAGGTTTTAAGGATGCAGCTCAGCAAATCTTGAAAGATATCAATCCGGTTGTCGGCACAAAGAACCGTGTGAAGGCTAAGGTAGCTCGCTAAACTTCCAGGACTTGGTAGCTGGAGGCCGCCAAAGAATTTACTCTTAATATTATTGATGTGCCTGAGGGCTTTCATCTTGCCTTGGTAGGATACAAAGCGCGTTTGTTTAAAATCTTTTTGGTTCCATACGGCGCACATACCGATAAGTTCATCGTCATCATAAGCGAGGAAATAATTTTCGATATCGACCCCGCGATAGTAATTGTCTTTGGTGCCAATTTTTGAAAAGTCATAGACAGGGTAAAATTGCTTTGATGGCGCATGCTTATCGAAAAAAGACTGCATCTGAGCTTTATCGGCATTGCTAGCTCGTCGCACTAAAAGTGTTGTGGCTTTATGCTGCTTCTTATACAGATCTACCATATAAGTACGAAATTGTCCGGCCTGGTGATAAGTCGGCAAACTTAGACGGCCACTTCCGACTGAGTTGATAGAGGCTTTATTCTCGTCCAATATCACAGTCTGCATCCACTCATCCTGCATCAGTTCTCGATACTTTTTGAATAAACGTAACAGTGTCCTTCCGCCACGATAATCCTGGTGAATACGTAGATCATTGCCGTAACGGGTTAATCTTTTTTCGCCGTCGACATAAACTTCGCGCTTACCAATACTGAATGAGGCCAACAAGGTCTCTGTTTTATGATCAATCATGACCCAAACATCCGGATCTGTTGTGGTCACCTTTGTTGCATGAAAAAAGTTAGGTGCGCGCTCAAAATTCAGGTGCACTTCTCCTTCCTGTGGCGTTTGATCAATCAGGCGTAGTAGTGCAGCTGAATCACCATCTTCGGCGGGGCGAATTTCGTAGCGCTGGCTCATTAGCTTACGGCCTCGACTCTGTTTTGCTGTTCATTGCTTGCGCTCGAGCATTGAGGAGAGAATAGTTCGTTTTGCCAAAGTACCAGAGGTTCAATTTTAACGTTACCAGCCACCATGCCACGCGCTATCTTATGCGAGGTATAAACCTGCATGGCATCTTCCATGAGCAAAACGTGCGCATGATCGAGCTGACCAAGTTCGCGAGCAAGTTTATAGTGAAAGTTCTGGAGCAAAAATTCTTCTAGTTCGCGATCAAGTTCGACCTGTAGGTTTTTCTGCTCGCAAGTGTTAAGTCTGTTATATGTAGCCTGGTTTTCGCATAACAAAGCATAGCGAGGTAAGTTTGCTTCAGAATAAGAAGGGAGCGCGAGTAAGCTTATTGGCAAAATAGCGTCATGCATGGAAAACTCATTAATAATATTAACTGCCAGCTCTGGCGACAGTTTCTCACCCACCATATCAACACCACTAAGGCGTCCAATGAATTCAAAGCAAGGGCATTGATCTAAAAAGCCGGTTACCTTCAGCTGGTCATTCATCGCGTAGCGAAGTAAACCATTAGAGCTACTTAGAATGGGACGTACATTCTGGCCCTCCGTTAGCTGCCAGCTAGTATGTATTTGATTGGTGTCCAGGTCCTCAAACTCATAAAAGTGACTAGTCAGTGCTAATGGGTATTTCCCCTGAAACGGGAAGCTAATGACGCCTTCAGTGGCCCAAAGGCCCTTTCCTTGAAAACGACAATGGGGAAACAAGTCGCGTAGTTTGTTCGCCCAAATTTTAGATGATGAGGTGTCCCAAGCACTGATGAGACCAAGTTTGGGCCAAAGCATACTTGTCATTTTAGCACTTAACTCACCATCCCAAGCATCTAACGACTTAGCGGCGTCAGGGTTTTTGGGTGCGGATAGATGTGATAAGCCAGAAAGAGTCTCAGGCCACTGACCGGAGTTTAGTACTTCAACGATAAGAGGCTGCTTATCTTTGATTAACTGTAACAGGCTTAGCGCAAAGGTTGGGCTCCATACCGAGATAAACGACAAGTCCCGGCAAGCAACTAAATAGCATGCCGTTGCAATTGAGGATTCCTCAGAAGTATTCGCAAGTGAAATGGCTTCAGGAACAGCCATTGTCCCTGACATAAACAAACGCTTCCACCAAGGGAGAAGTTGCAAGTCATCGTTAATGCTGCTCGTAAGTTTATTCCTTAGATCGCTCGGGACCCATGACAAAGACCAATAATGTTTGCCTTGCTTTATCTCAGGAAATTGTCGGTATAAGTCTGCCATCCAGGGACTAATTGCCTGATCTAATTCATCGAGGAAGGCTTGATTGTAGGGAATCCACTTCATTTTAGAGGTGGAACCACTCGTGGGCTGATAACGCTCGCACTTGATGTTGCTTAAAACATTTTCTCGGCCGGCTTGCTGGCGCTCTATTTGCTCGTGCCAAACATCATAATCGCTAATTGGCAATGTTTGGAACTCGGAGAGGCTGCTATTTTCCCTAAGGTGATACTTGGCTGCGGATTCAGTTCCTGAAACGCTTTCTAGTATTCCCTGAAGAATCGATAATTGCGACTCTTCTACTGAACGACAAGCGCTGCGGAATCTTGCGCCACCCTTGTTGGATAGCGCGTGTGACGCAACATGCAAACCTTTCGAAGCAAGCGAGCCGAGAAATGACATTAAGATAGCTCCAAATTCTGTGAATCAGCTCTTTGGCGCAAATCATCACCCAGCTCTTTGCTGACCTGACCTGCTTTTTGACGAAGACTCTGCCGACTCTGTTTTTTCTTGAAAGGAATCATATTACGCTGCATGAAATCGAGTAACATACTTATAGTT
>NZ_LWGG01001175.1:0-1142 GCF_001635365.1 Oleiphilus sp. HI0128
AGTTTTTTCTCGACGAAGCAAATAACTACCACGACGCCCTTTAACCATATCACCGGCAACCGCCCCCTGCTTTTTACCTGGTTTCTTAGTACTCAGTGCCAGATAGTACTTTTCGATGGTTTTATTCTGGAGCATTTCACTTATTGCTTTGTTCGAGGCCTGAGTCTTTGCGAAAACCATCAATCCAGAAGTCATTTTATCTAAGCGATGAACAGGGAAAAGCTGCTCAGATTCGAACTGAAGCCTAACCTTTTGCACAATCCCTTGAAGTAGGTCATCACAGTGAAAAGGGATACCAGCTGGCTTATGAACGGCAAGAAGATTAGCATCTTCAAATAGCGTTATTAAGCTTTCATCAGTTTCTGAACTCACCAGCCGGCCTACTGAATTTCTAGTAAAGACATTGGCGCGACAGGGGCAGTTTTTGATTTTAATTGCTCTTGGGCAGCAAAATGATTCGTAGCATAGGGTGAATCTTCAGGCTCAGATAGAATATTCGGCCTAACAATGCGGTGATAAGTAAAACGAAGCGGAAACATCGCTACATCCGCAACAAGATCTTTCGCCATTGTCCAGCCAGAGATATCTTTATAAAGATTATTGTAGGTGCCGACCATAGCAAACAAAGATCTAGATAAGTGTAGATAATCGCTCTTAATGGTCATATCAAGCTGATAGGTATTAGACATTAAATGCAAGGCAGTCTGTAAACGCTGGCGCAAGCCTTCCTGCCCCTCTTCATAAAGGCGAAACATAAAGTCTCTACCCAATGGGGTAACGTTCTTTTTAATCAATGTTTCTTCAAGCGCTGTTTTAATCTCGTCATAGCGTTCCAGGTTTCCTTTTTGGCCCTTACTCATTTGAATAAGAGTCATCGTCAGCATATCAACATCGCCACTCAATACCGACGCCAGGTAACGACCTACCATTCCCCACTTACCACGCATATCGACGGCATTTCCCCAATCAATAAGGAACAACCTGGCATCGAGATCTACCATCACATTTCCAGGGTGAAGATCTCCGTGAAACTCCTGGTGTATCAGAAGATGTTCAAGCATGGTGTATAGGAAATTGTCGGCAAGTTTTCTCTGAAACTTTTTCTTTCGCTTACCACGGTAACGATCTATCGCCTGGTTTAT
>NZ_LWGG01001176.1:0-1097 GCF_001635365.1 Oleiphilus sp. HI0128
AATATAAGGCCAGAAAAATGGAGCGTTTTGGTTTTTTTAATGCGCCAAAGCTGAATAGAAGTATTTGGGTGCATGCTGTGTCCGTAGGCGAAGTGCTAGCAGCGGAGCCAATTATTCGAGAGATTCAAAGGCGTTTTCCAAACCGAGATATCGTTATCACTAGTATGACGCCAACCAGCTCCGAGCAAATTAGAAAGCGCTTTGGCAGTGATGTGTTTCATGTCTATGCACCTTACGATATTCCCTTTATGGTGAAGGCGTTTTTGCGCCGGGTAAAACCTGAATGTCTGATCATTATGGAAACCGAACTCTGGCCAAATATGATTCACCAGGTGATGCGAAGAAACTGCCCGGTTGTCATCGCTAATGCGCGTTTGTCAGAGCGCTCAGCAAAAGGCTACCGACGCTTGAAACCCGCTATTGGTTGGATGTTGAATGATCTGTCACTCGTGCTATGCCAGTACGAAAATGATGCTTCACGATTTGAATCACTAGATATCGCAAAGGAAAAGATTTTTGTAACGGGTAGCGTAAAGTTTGATACGAACGTGGAAGATAGTCATGTTAAAAAAGCCGCTCACCTGAGCGCAAATTTACCCGCTAAGCCTAAGATTTGGGTCGCGGCGAGTACGCATGAAGGCGAAGACGAGCTGGTTTTAAAAGTGCATGAACGTTTGAGGCAGCGCTTTCCCGATGCCTTGCTGGTATTAGTGCCTAGGCACCCTGAGCGCTTCGAAAGTGCTTTTCAGCAATCAAATAAGCAAGGCTTTAACACCGCACGAAGAAGCGAATTTGAAAAAATTCCCAGCGATGCAGAAGTATTTGTGGTGGATACCATGGGGGAGTTGATGGATTTTTATGCGACAGCTCAGGTTGCGGTAATAGGCGGTTCATTTACCGAAATTGGTGGCCATAACCCGATTGAGCCAGGCGCTTTGGGGTTGCCGATTTTAATTGGCCCCCATTACTTTAATTTTGAAGCTATTTGTCATCAACTGGTCGAAGCCAAGGGTATGGAAATTGTGGCAGATGAACTCGCGTTGCTCGAGTCGCTCGGAATGCTATTTTCAAACCCGGAACGGGCTCAGGAAATGGGG
>NZ_LWGG01001177.1:0-872 GCF_001635365.1 Oleiphilus sp. HI0128
ATGTGCACACCTCATCGTCTATCAGTATTTTGGTCGCTATCATGAAGGCAAGAAGGTAATGCCGCATGGACGACAGTGGAAGCAGGTTATGTCAGAAGTATTTAATGTTGAGCCAAAGGTAAGGCATAACTTCTCAAGCGCGAAAAGGGCACGACGAACCTTTGCATATATTTGTGCATGTCACGATCGAATTCATGATTTGAGCGCAATTCGACACAATAGAATCGTAAGAAGTGATGCAAGATATGTATGCAAAAGCTGTAAGGAAAGCTTGAGAATTAAATAGGCCAAAGTGAATGAGGCCAGGCAGTTCTTATTTAAGAGGAGCTTGTCGTTAGCGAGCGATCTGACGCCAGTTAACGACAAGGCGACTAAAGAATTTACTTCTCTAGATATTGAAGCTTGTTAGGAACACCGTCCCACTCTTTAGCATCTGGAAGCGGGTCTTTTTGCTCGGTAATGCAGGGCCAAGTCTGACATAGCTCGGCGTTTAGCTCGATATACTGCGTCTGGTCGGCAGGCAATTCGTCCTCAGAAAAGATTGCATCAGCTGGGCATTCTGGCTCACAAAGTGCGCAATCGATACATTCGTCAGGATCGATTACCAGAAAGTTAGGGCCTTCATAGAAGCAGTCTACAGGACAAACTTCCACACAATCTGTGTACTTACACTTAACACAGTTATCGGTTACAACAAATGTCATATTGCTATTCCAGTGTTTGGTCTCATTAAAATTATGCGGTGTATTCTAATGTCAGATGTGACAGGGTTCAAGCTTAAACGCCTGTCATAGCGCAAATGTTACGATTATTGACTTAAAACACAAGTAAGTTAGCGCAAGAGACAAGGCATCATATAACTTAGTTGATCA
>NZ_LWGG01001178.1:0-1134 GCF_001635365.1 Oleiphilus sp. HI0128
AAGTAGGGATCAAGTAAAAGTACCCCAGCATGACCTTCCTGATTTTCGGGTGTGCATGACGCAAACCAATGAACTCATCGATCACCAACCGCCCTTTTAATGTGACAATAACACAGACAATTACCACTGATATTTGACCGAAGTCCGCTGTTTCAGCAGTCAATACGCTTAGTAAGGTCAAAGCCAGTAAAGCCAGCCAAATTCGCAGTAAGTGCCTTTTGCTTGGTAGAGGTAGAATCATCGCTATCTCATCACATAGATCAGTGGAAAAATAATAATCCAGGCTAAATCAACCATGTGCCAGTAACACGCACCTGCCTCCAAACCCGCATATTGCTTAGCAGAATACGCCCCAAAGTAAGACCTGGTTAGTACCCACAGCAAACCAGCCATCCCAAAAAACACATGCAGCAGATGATTGAAGGTCAGGTAGTAATAAACGCTAAAGTAGAGATTAGTTTCGACTCCAATGCCGTTAAGCTCATTAAATTTATACTCCCAAGCTTTCACTAGGCAGTATCCCACTGCGCACGCTAAGGTTAGCCATATCCAACGTCGGCTCTCTTGCGCTTTATCAAGGCGAATCGCTCTTACTGAACGGGCAATAAAGTAACTACTCGTCAGTAAAATAAAGGTATTTAAAATACCGGCGCTGGTATTAAGACTTAAGGGGCCGGTTTTGAATAGCTCCGGGTTATGAACTTTGGCAACGATATAGAGGATAAAGAACAAGCCAAATTCAAATAACTCTGCAAAGACCAGAACCCATATAGCGATATCACCGGGAACATGTTTCCCTGCACTTACTTCCTGCTCAATGCTCATAGGTTTATTTTCGCTAGTGCCCTAGAAATAGGTCATGACCAAGCGTTCAATGGCAGCCAGAGTTTCGGTCTCGTCGGTTAAAGGTTGAGCCAAGCACGATAAACACGCCTCGCGAGCATCCAACCCTGACTTAATCATCTTCGCAGTATAAATCAGCAGCCTGGTCGAAGCCGCTTCTTCCAAGTCATAGTCTTTTAGGCGACGTAAATCCCCACCCAGGCTAACCAGCTTCTTGGCTGTATCTTTGTCGATATTGGATTCCTGACAGATGATTACCGTTTCCCGTTCTGCCAAGGGGTATTCAAACTC
>NZ_LWGG01001179.1:0-1765 GCF_001635365.1 Oleiphilus sp. HI0128
CAGTGCTAGAAGAGAACCCGGACGGCTTGAATCTTTATTTTGAGGCTGGACACTTTCGTTTGCTAAATCCAAGTCATGAAGGGCGGATTCGTGAATCATTGAGTAAAGAAGTGGCACAAGGGCGAAATATTACTTTCTTCGAGGGCTTAAAGCCCGAACACGAGTCGCCGATGATGTGGCGTGAACGCGTGAAAGCGGAAATGGGGGAGCAAGCAAAACTGAGTGTTGAAAATGACCCCTATGTCCAACAGATGATTAGAGAGTTTGATGGTGTGTTGATTGAAAATAGCATTAAAGCTTTAGGGCAGATTATTTAATAAAATATGATCGCGTGCAGTTGCCTTCTGAAGACGCTCTGCACAATAGTAAGTGGAGAAAAATATGATTGGTGGAAACTTGGGCGATATTATGAAGCAAGCCCAAAAAATGCAAGAAGAGCTTCAAAAGCAGCAAGAAGAAGCTGCGAATGCAGAAGTGATGGGTGAATCCGGTGCTGGCTTGGTGAAGGTTGTGATGAATGGTCGTCATGATGTTATTAAGGTTGAGCTAGATGACACTGTGTTGAGTGAAGATAAAGAGTTTTTGGAAGATTTACTTGCTGCAGCAGTAAATGATGCGGTAAGAAGGATCGAAGAAAAGAACAAAAATGCAATGTCAGGCTTAGCGGAAGGTATGGGCTTCCCTCCTGGCTTCAAAATGCCGTTCTAACGATCGACTTTTAATGCAATTGTGGATGAAATAAGAGTATGACTTTCGGTCCTGTTATTGATGAGCTGATTGAGTCACTAAGAGTTTTGCCTGGAGTAGGGCAGAAGTCTGCCCAGCGAATGGCTCTGTCGCTGTTGGATGAAAAACCCAATGGTGCCCAGCGTTTGGCTAATTCCTTGTCGCATGCTTTGGAAGCAGTAGGCGAGTGTGTGGGGTGTCGAACCTTAAGTGAAAGTGAGTATTGTCATATCTGTCAGGACGCTCAGCGGGAACACAACACTTTATGTGTTGTCGAATCTCCCTCTGATTTGATCGCGATTGAACAGACACATCAGTTTAAGGGTGTGTACTTCGTATTGAAAGGTAGCTTGTCACCACTTGATGGTAAAGGTCCTGCAGAGATCGGCATTCCAGCTTTAATGGATCGAGTCAGCTCATTGTCAGCCAAGGAAATAATATTGGCTACAAACCCAACCGTTGAAGGTGAAGCAACGGCTCATTACATTGCTGAAGTGTTTAGTGAGTCTGATGTACTCATTACGCGCTTAGCGCATGGTATTCCTCTAGGTGGGAATCTTGGTTATGTTGATGGTGGGACGCTTAGTCATGCCTTTTCCGGGCGCAAGCCTGTTATTGAAGAAGGTTGATTAAATGAGTGTCCAGATTATTAATGATGCAGCAGCGCTTACTGAGGCTATAAAGCTTTGTTTAAATGAAACTGTCGTTGCAATCGATACCGAATTTATGCGAACCAACACCTATTTCGCAGCACCGGGTCTCATACAGATTGCAGCAGGCGAGCACGTCTACCTGATTGACCCTTTGGAAGTAGATGATCTCAGTTTGTTAGCGCCTTTGCTAGAAAGTGAGTCAGTGGTCAAGGTCTTGCATTCGATGAGTGAAGATATTGAGCTTTTGTTTCATTCGACGGGTGCGCGCATCAAAGCCGCGTTTGATACCCAGTTGGCGGCAGCATTTTTGGGTTTAGGGCCGTCGCTTGGTTACCAAAAGCTTGTGCAAGAGGTGCTTGGGCATGAGCTAGACAAGTCTGAAACGC
>NZ_LWGG01001180.1:0-1649 GCF_001635365.1 Oleiphilus sp. HI0128
AGTGGATCAATGGCCGGTAATACCGAAGCTGTAGACTGGGCCATACAATGGTTAGTTGAAGGTGGTGAGATAACTCAGGAGAGCTACGTTAACTTGATACCTACTGCTCAAGGTGGAACGCATGTTAACGGCTTTCGTACCGGCTGCTTGGAAGCGATGAGAGAGTTTTGTGAGTTCAGAAACCTCCTTCCGCGTGGTATCAAACTGAGCTCTGAAGATATATGGGACAAGAGCTGTTTTGTTCTATCAGCCAAGCTTCAAGACCCTCAATTTTCCGGACAGACTAAAGAGCGCCTATCTTCGCGTGAAGCTGCCGCCTTTATTTCCGGTGTCGTCAAAGACTCCTTCAGTTTGTGGCTTAATCAGCATACTGATGATGCTGAAAAGTTAGCAGAGCTGTGTATCAGTAATGCTCAGAAGCGCCTAAAAGCAGCGAAGAAAGTTGTTCGTAAGAAAGTGACCTCCGGCCCGGCATTGCCTGGTAAGCTTGCTGATTGCTCTGGTGTAGAGACTATGAACTCCGAGTTGTTTCTAGTAGAGGGTGACTCGGCTGGTGGCTCAGCCAAACAGGCGCGTGACCGTGAATATCAAGCGATTATGCCGCTCAGAGGTAAGATCCTAAACACATGGGAAGTAGACTCTGGTCAGATTTTAGCCTCACAAGAAGTGCATGATATCGCAGTAGCCTTGGGGGTCGATCCAAATTCAGAGGACTTAGAAGGCCTACGTTACGGTAAAGTTTGTATCTTGGCAGATGCTGATTCAGATGGTCTTCATATCGCAACCTTACTTTGCGCTTTGTTTGTTAAACACTTTAGAACTTTGGTCGAACGTGGTCACGTGTTCGTTGCGATGCCACCATTATATCGAATTGATATCGGTAAAGAGGTTTATTACGCGTTAGACGAAGCTGAACGAAAGGGTATTCTTGACCGTATCGAAGCGGAAAAGAAAAGGGGAAAAATAAACGTCCAGCGCTTCAAAGGGCTAGGTGAAATGAACCCGCTTCAGCTGCGTGAAACAACAATGGCCCGTGACACTCGCCGCCTAGTGCAACTTACCATTGATGATCATGACCTCACCAACGAGAACATGGATATGTTATTGGGTAAAAAACGTGCCGCAGATCGTAAAGCCTGGTTAGAAGAGAAGGGCGATCTAGCTGAGATTTGATCTTAAATATTGGCCAAATAGCTTATCGGCTTAAAGCCATTCAAGTTCGTCAAGCGCTTTACGCGCTTCTGCAAGACTGCAATTAGTTTCAGCAACGAGCTGATTAACTGTAATCGCCGGTGCTTGGCGCGCAATGGTGACTAACTGTTCATGTGAGTGCGTCTTTTCTTGTTGCGCGAGCAACTTGGCAATCCATAGCCAGCTTGGCTCATCTGAGTTGTATAGTTCGTTGACAACCGTTTTCTTATCTTGATAAGACAGCTCTAGCTTCCAATTACGTGATCGACCTTTTCTAGTGAGTTTTCCTCCATTCTTTTTCAATAGAGCTTTTAATTGATCCGTATGTTTTGTGCGTCTTACTAAGCTGTTTAGTGTTATTTCTATATGAGTGTTCATATTGAGCTTGTGTACAAAACCTGTACTAACTTTTAAGGTGGTATAAATGTCACGAAAATGTCGACAGCTTTGTTTTCTAA
>NZ_LWGG01001181.1:0-818 GCF_001635365.1 Oleiphilus sp. HI0128
TTATTTCCAGTTTTTCATCGGTAGGCACCATAAATATCTTCTGCTCGACTTTATCCGTCGTCAGCTGCTCAGCTTCAATTTCAATGAAAACAGGGTTAACCGTCCAGCGGTTTGCCAAGTTCAAAACATCGTCACTAAAGGTCGCGCTAAATAATAAGGTCTGACGATTATCCTCTCTTGGGCACTTACTGATGATACGCTTCACATCAGGAATGAAGCCCATGTCCAGCATACGGTCAGCTTCATCTATAACCAAAAAGTCGATCTGATCCAGATACAAATCATTGCTGTTGAGGAAGTCGATCAGACGCCCTGGTGTCGCAACCAAAATATCGATAACGGTATTGCGCACATAATCTTTTTGCTTTTGGTAGTCGATGCCGCCCAGCACTGAATAAATCGACATATCCATATGTTTAGTCAGGGCAACAGCATCTTTCTCTATCTGCAGCGCCAGCTCTCGTGTTGGCGCAATAATCAGTGCTCTGGGTTCACTTGCATAACGATCACCTTTTGGCACAGGTCGAGATAGCAAGTCATTAATAATGGTAATCAGGAAGGCTGCAGTTTTGCCGGTGCCCGTAGCAGCCTTACCAATGGCGTCATAGCCTTTTAAAGTGTGAGGTAGAGATTCTGCCTGAATGTCGCTGCAATATTCATATTTCAGATCAGCGATGCCATGCAATAAGTCATTTTGCAAACCTAAATCGTGAAAGCGGGTCTTGCCTTCCTCGGGCGCTACGACATATTGCTCAGCACTCCAAGCCTGTTTTTTTGGCGCTACACTCGCCCCTTGTTCTTGTACATTAGCTTGAGCG
>NZ_LWGG01001182.1:0-979 GCF_001635365.1 Oleiphilus sp. HI0128
TTGACGATCTCAAGAAGGTTCTTGATAGATCGAATATTGCTTACGACGAAAGCATATTCAATGCCTTAGAAGAAAGTATGGTTTCATTGCTTAAACAAGAGTTCTGCGATTCTTTTGTTCCCTATACTTCAGTACCGACTGATATAACACTTAATGAACAATTTAGTCATTTCGATATCTCAAGAATATTATATAAAGATGAGGTTGGTGATAGCTCCGTACCTCAAAATGATTCGGTAGAAAAACTCAATCTTGAAGAAAGTGACTGGTTTGTAATGGGTACAGACCAAGCTAGTTCACCTTCAATGATATTATTGAACCGCTTTGACTATGCTGGCTTGTTTTTGTTTGGTAATTATTTGGGGATGAAAACGGGCATATATACCCGTCAGGAGTTAGACCACTTGCTCAATCAAGGTGAGATTAAACCTTACAAGCAAGGGGAGTCATTCTCTGTTGTGTTTAATGCTTGTGTTAAGGGGCTGATGCGAGTAGCTGATTCACAGCAGAAAGCCAGAATCGCTGCCGCCGAGAAAGCGAAAGAAGAAGCAGAGAGACTGCTCGAAGAAAAACGACTTGCCGAAGAAGAGGCAGAAAAGAGAGCGCAGGAAATTGCCGAACGTACTAAAGAACTACTTAAAAGGCGCGAAGATAAGAAAAAAGCCCAACTTGAAGTATCAGCACTAGCGAAAGTACAGAAATTGACTATAGGTGCTTGGGTCTCACTTACGATTGGTGACCAAGCGGAGCGCTATAAGCTAGTAGTGAAGATTGCTGCGAGTAGTAAATTCATTTTTGTTGATAAGCTCGGGATTAAGAAAAAGGAATATAAAGAAGTTGACCTTGTGGACCTTGTTGTGACAAACAAAATGGAATTTTTGAGCGACGGAGCAGAATTTGAAGACAGCTTGCAAAGGGTTGTAAGCCGATTGCGTATGGCAAAATAAAAATGGTTACTAGCATGAATGATGAAGACTTA
>NZ_LWGG01001183.1:0-905 GCF_001635365.1 Oleiphilus sp. HI0128
CGTGAACTAGCGCTACAATCAGCGAATGGTTCAAACACTGATTTGGAGCGTTCTTCTCTACAAGAAGAGGTTGAGCAGCTAAAAGCTGAAATTCAGTCAATTTCTGAAAAGACAAACTTTAACGGTCAAAGCCTTCTAGATGGCTCTTTCCAGGATACTGGTTTTCAGACCGGAGCAAACGTTGGTGACCGAATTGATGTAAGTATTAATGAAACTACTGTTGATACACTTGGCGCAGCTGCGACTGCTGGTGTGACGTCTAACAATAGTAAAACTGCATTAACTGCAGAGCAGACTATCGCCGCTGGTGACTTGACTATTAACGGTGCTGCTATTTCGGCTCCTGTTGGTAGTAATGACGACACGTCATTTGCTTTGCAGGGTTCAAGTGCAATTTCAAAGGCTGCTGCGATCAACGCAGAAACTGACCTGACGGGTGTGACCGCAACTGCAAACCCCAATACAGTCGAAGGTACAACTATAGCTGCGGGTGTTATCGGTACAGGTGTTGATGCTGAAACAGTCGCAATTAACGGTGTTGATATAGAGCTTCAGCTTGCAGAAGTTGAAGCAGAGACTGCGCTAACAGCAGTTGCAGATACAATTAATACAAAGAGTGACTTAACGGGTGTGACGGCATCGGTTGTCGAGACAAGCACAGGTTTTCGTGTTGATTTGACTTCTGAAGATGGTCGTAATATCACTGTTGATACAACAACTGGTGGTGCGGAAGACTTCGGTTTAGTTGATGATGGTACTGATGGTACCGCTGTCACATTTATTGGTGATGTAACGCTAACTAGTGATGACGGTTCTGATATTAATGTTGGTTCAAATACTCAGAATATTGATAACTTCGGTTTTGAAAAAGGTACATATAGTGGCAACAAGGCTGCACTAGTTGG
>NZ_LWGG01001184.1:0-1016 GCF_001635365.1 Oleiphilus sp. HI0128
GTCATATATCTAAGGTAATCCTTGTTATAGGTGCTTTGTATTTTGTCGTAGCTTGTTCAAGTACTAGCAAAAAAATAGAGCCTATCCAGATTGAGAAGCCGGCTAGCGCTATTGTTAAGCCAATCCTCACGGAAGACGATAAAATTGCATACAAGCAAGGTCTAGCTCTTATCAAAGAAAAATCTTACGTTGAAGCAGAAGAGATATTTAAGGGCTTAATTGATAGATATCCGACCCTGGCTGGTGCATACGTTAACCTTGGTTTGATTCGTCATTCAAATAGGCAGTTAGCTGAAGCTGAAGGCTACTATCAGCAAGCACTAGATATTAATCCTAAAAACGTAAACGCTTTGATTCAATTATCTTTGATTAGCCAGGATGAAGGTAAGTTTCAGGACAGTGAACGATTTTTAAAGTCAGCCTTAGCAAAGGATTCAAATCATCCGATGGTTAATTACAATCTCGGGGTACTTTATGAGTTGTACCTACGTGATTACGACCAAGCAATTGAACATTACCAGGCTTATGTTAAAAATGCGGGTGAAGACGACACAAAGACTGTAGAGCGCTGGATAAAAATGCTGGAGCGTAAGTAAATGAATTTGATCAAATTGAGAAGGATTAAAGCAATTTCTTGTCTGATATCTGTCATTTTGTTGCTTATGTCTCCTTTTGCGGTTTCTAAGTCGAATCAAGATGAAAAGAGGGTTGAAACGCTGTCGGAAGTCTCTATTATTGGCAGCTCTGAACTGCCAAATGTAAGTTTTGATCTGCCATGGAAACTACCAACTATAGAGAAGCGTGATGAAGCGTCTCCGCCAAAAAGTATTCCTGGCATTTTAGATAGCATTGAACCTGTCCGGTTCCGACAGCAGATTCATTTTTCAAGGTTTTTGGAAGTCGATTCTCCGTCTTTCAAACCTCGATAGTGTAATGGAAAGCGTAAAACCTTGTAAATTTGTAGGGAATTTATGAGCGTGTCCCGGAATTCCTGGGTTGCTGTCTATACACTTGCA
>NZ_LWGG01001185.1:0-19978 GCF_001635365.1 Oleiphilus sp. HI0128
TATTTGCATTAACTATACTCTAATTCACATATTCGATTTTTTACGACTAATATTATTTGGAGCAAAGTATGTCAGGCGGAGAAAAGTTACTAACACTCGCTGAAGCAAGCGCAATGATGGGAAAAACCGAAGTTACGGTGAAACGCTATGCCCGCGAGAGCTTAATTAAAAGCGTTAAACAAGGAAGCGAGCTCATGTTTCCTGAAGATGCTGTTATTAAGTATATTGAAATTGAAAAGAGGCTAAACGGTTAAGGCTTTGTCCTAACAAAGCTCAGGTTGCCTTATAAAGCTCGCGATTAAGCGGGCTTTTTTTTGGTTTAGCAACAAGCTACACTCGCCTTATGATTTATATTTTAATTGCCCTCATTCTATTTGTACTCATTACGCCAGGTATATGGGTTAAATACACCATAAAAAAATATGCTCAAGATTTACCTGATATTCCTGGTACCGGTGCTGAGTTAGTAAAACACTTATCTAAAAGATTCGAGCTAGTAGACCTTAAGGTTGAAGAATGCCCTGACGGGCAAGATCATTTCTCTCCACATGAGTCTACGATTAGGCTATCCAAATACATCTACGATGGGCGCTCTATTAGCGCAGTCGCTATCGCATGCCATGAATTTGGCCATGCGCTTCAGTATCATAGGAATGAAAAGATAGTCAGACTAAGAGAGCGGTACACCCCGATAGCATTATTGATAGAAAAGGCTGCGATCGCAATGCTTGGGATTATTCCGGTTCTTGTTGTTATTTTTAAGGTACCACAACTCGGAATTATTAGCTTACTATGCGGGCTTTGTGCTGTTTTTATTTCAGTGGCACTTCAATTAGTAATATTGCCTATGGAGTGGGATGCAAGTTTTAACAAGGCACTTCCGATAATTACCGAAGGTAACTATCTGCAAGATGATCAAATCGAGCCTTGCCGTAAGATTCTTAAAGCTGCTGCAATGACTTACGTCGCGGCAACTCTAGCAAGTGTATTGAATGTCTGGCGATGGCTAGCCATATTGCGGCGCTAACGTTCTATGGCGCTTGCCAGTCGCGCAATACCGGTATTTTGAAGATGGTTCCTTGCTTGTCTAGCGCAAGATAAAACTCTCCAATTTCTCTAATGACTAAGCCAGAGAAACCATCCCCTTCCCTTAAGTACAAATTATTAATCATGGCTCTTCGTGCGCTCGGTTCTGAAGAGTAGATATGACTGCTAAATTCTATTGTCGGAACCCCCCTTTGAAAGCTAATATTCATTTCACTTAGTAGAGGAAGGTCTGAAAATGCATTTGGTGCACTACTAATTTGTTTGCTTCTATCGCTCTCGTCGTTCACACTTGTCGGCAATATTTTTTCCTCGACAGCTTTAGAAACCGGGGCTGCTTCGGAATAAGGCTCGGCAAGCGGCGGGCTGATGCGCTTAACACCCGCTTTAGGTCGGATAACATCGTCAGCTTCGACTGGCTCTTTATCCTCCTTAGCAGAGCGTTTATCGGAAAAGTCATCCTTTAGAATAGGAAGAGGCTTTGCTTGAATGGGTGCTTTATCAATGAGATGGGATGGAAGTGCCTTGGTTTTACGGCCAGTATCCTTAATGTCCGGCTCAGTCGAGGAGAGTGCTTTATTGTCAGTTAACAGGCTATTTTCAGAGCTTCCACTCTCATCAGTAGAATTGCTGCCTAGAAAATAAAATATCAACGCACCTGCATTAAGTAAAAGGACAAATATTAGGAGGTAAGGCCAAAGAGGCTGTCGCGACATATTCCTTGGCATTACCATCATATCGTTATTAATCGAAGAAACCTTCTCTTGATGCCTATCCTGTTCTGACCTTTTCAAGGCGTCTAAAATGTATGACATGCTAATTCGCCCCCATAAGTCGAGGGACGCCTAAGTTAAGGCGCGAATTTATATGAATCAGCGTCATGCTGCCCGCGATGCCGTCAGGCACAAGGCCTGAGCTGGCTTGAAAGCGCTTAATCTGGTCTTCAATTGGTTCGCTTTTATTGGCTTTATACTGACTGAGTCGAGACAAGCTTTTCCTCAACCATGCCTCTTCTTTTTTCTGTCCTGGCATTACGAGATTCGATTTGTAAGGAGGAACCTTCCAAACAATTGAGTACTCCCCAAACCAGTAGCGATCAACTTCGTCAAGAGAAACCCAATACTTCTCATTCTTATGTGAAACCAAGGCATCACTACCTTCAACCCCCAGTATTGCGATATATAGCGACTCGCCATAGTCATTGACTAGGGTTAACACCGCGGGTCGGTCTAACTTTAGTAACGAGCGCCAATTACCATTTTTATGCAAGCACTTAAGACCGTACATTTCGGCGTAATCACAGGCCAGCATAAAGGGGGCTAAAGGATAGTCGATTCCCCAACGCTCTAAAATCATGCGATATGCATGATATCGATCATCTTTCTGGGTTTTGAGAGAAGATAGGTCGTTAATGATCGGGATCTGTATTGATGAGTTATCAGCATAAGGAGCCTTAGCGGGGCTTTTTTCCGTAGTTGAAAATTGCTGTAAATCTGCCACTTCTTCTGCTGAAGTACCGCTTTCTGATATAGCCTTGGAGTCGTCGCCCTCTTCAGGAGTGATTTGTTTTACTGAGGCTGGGTGCAGCTCGGGCTCTGTTTTGGAAGAAGAGATTATACTTTCCAGCTCAGCTATTCTGTTGTCGTATCGCTTGTCCAAAGCAAATACTCCAATACTGGCAATTATTGTTAGCAGGACAGCAATTATCCCCCTTTTGATTGACGAACTTAGTTTTAGTGGCTGCTTAAACTTTGGCCCCTGTATTTCCGCGTATGCGCTCTTAATATGTTTTGCATCAATAACATCCTCTTGCATTGCATAAGCACCGAGCAAGGCGCGGTCGCAAATAAGATTAATTAATCGCGGTACGCCACCACTCAAGTTAAAAAGAGTTTTTATTGCTTTTTGATTAAATAAACGCCCGCGTCGCCCCGCAACCGATAATCTACAATTAACATAAGCACCAACTTCAACTTTACTCAGCTCACACAGGTGGTATCTTGCAGTGATTCTTTGAGCGAGCTGCCTTAAATCATTCTGAGCTAGCACTTCCCTTAATTCGGGTTGCCCAAGCAAAATTATCTGAAGTAATTTCTTTTCAGATGTTTCAAGGTTAGTAAGCAAGCGCAGCTGCTCTAGTACATCAACTCTAAGGTTTTGAGCTTCATCGATAATGAGTACGGTGTGGCGATTGTTAGCGTGTGCATCAAGCAGGTAGCTGTTAATTAGGTCATTTAAGACTTTAATTGATGCTGAATCGGGGTACGCTATTCCAAGCTCATCACATATTGATGCCATAAGCTCACGTGCCGAGAGCTTCGGATTTATGATGAATGCTACGTCGGTATTTTTTGGAATCTGATTTAAAAAACAACGGCAAATTGTCGTCTTTCCTGTTCCAACTTCACCTGTAAGAACAACAAAACCGCCCTGCCCGGATACACCATATAAAAGATGAGCAAGCGCCTCTCTATGACGTTCACTCATATATAGATACCTGGGATCAGGCGCTATAGAAAAAGGTAGTTCTTTAAGACCAAAAAAGTCCTGATACATGACGTCAGCTTAGCGTAGTTGCGAAGTTTAGCTTGGTAGCAAACGCAAAGCTTAAAGACAGGGCTCGCCAAAAGCAAGTCCTTACACTCGCTAACGGATTGCCTTATGATCATCAATTAAACTAAGGCTCCCACGATGCGTTCTAACATCAGTCTTTAAGCGGGAAATGCAGCTCTCGAGTGTCTTGCTTATTTTGGAATGTGTACGAATCATCGCTAATTTAGGCCATGTCGCGCGCTCACCCTGAAGCATTAACTCCTTCATGAATTTCGTATCGGGATTGCTAAGCAGCTTCATATAGTGCCCAAGCTTGTAATTTGGAGCAACAGTGACGTCGCCATAATAATTCTGAGACATCATAGAATAAGCATGACCAGAAACTTGTCGAAGCATCTCAGATTTGGTATGAGTTCTTATATAGTCACTCACTGCCTGGCCATGAAATTTTGCTTCGGCTTTAACAAGCGCTAGGGGTAATTTTAAGAAACGATTACTAGACAGCCCTTTTGTTCGTTCCAGCAAAGGCACTACATGAGGATTGGTTTGACTTACGATAGAATAATTAACATCGTAGAGGTGCATTAGGCGCTCGATTGGCAAGTCGCTAACCATGCTGCCATCAACCCAGCGTAAGCGGGGCATATACGGTACGTTGTGTCCATGTTCATCTTTCTTAAGCAGTTTAACCGGGGGGAAAATTCCTGGAACTGCGCAAGACGCTAACGATGCACTCCACGTTAGCATGTATGGAGATGTGTAACCTGACAATAATCTAGCCTTTTGATGAGCCTGGACAGGCGAAACAGTGATATTAATACTCCGCCCCGTCTTCTCGTAGGCCTCTTGCATCGTGTATTCACCTACATAACTACGAATATAGTCTTGCAGCTGACGCTGATCCATAAAGCCTTTGCCTTTAATACCATTCAATAGGCCCATCCACTTCCAGGCTTTCATATTATGGGTATTAGGGTCAAACAAGGAAGGTAGTTCGTCATCGGTATGCGTCCCTAAGGCGGCAGCAATGATAGAACCGGCGCTTGAGCCAGTTACGACATCTGGCAATAAGCCATGCTCCCACAGGGCCTTTACAACACCGATATGGAAGACTCCTAAGGAAGCGCCGCCACTTAGCAATAATGCGGGGCGACCGAAGGATAAAAGTACATCTTTAAAAAAATCTAACTTTTTATTTGATGGCATATCAGAGGTTTGCCTATCGCAAAGATAGGAAAGGCAATCGCAAACTTCTTCAACGTATTCTTCAATGAGTGTTTTGGTGCCGTAATAGCATTGGTTATAAAGGCGTATGTCACCCATATTGCCAAGGTCATGATGCAAGCCTTCGCGAATGTCTCGATACAAAGCGGTGAGATCACCATTTTGCTTGTGCTCTCTTAAAAGACAGAGTCGATCAGAAATAAGTTCGTAGTTATATACATCAGAAGCAATATTGTCTTTCCAGGCATCATTATGTTGCATGGAGTCGAGTGTTTGAGCGGCGTCCTTCCATTCAAGGAATGAGGTAGCCTGCGACATTCTTTGTTTTTCTTTTTTTATCGTGGTGTGCATCTTAAAGCGAGCCATATAGTTGATTTTATCTTTTATCCCATCAATCAACTATAGGTTATTTTTTTCTGCAGATATATTGAACTTGTATTAAGCCCTGTGAACTTATGTTAAATAAGCCTGATATTAGAAGTCCTCGTAATCAAAATCTTCATCATCAGCGAACGGGTCTTCTACTTCGCCATCTTTAATAAGGAAGTTTCGATTTTGCAAATAGGCACTCCTGAAGAAGGCGTAGCGGTCTTCTTTGAATAATAAGTTGTTCGCAGCTAGCAGGTCTGCTCGTGTATCTATTAAATCAACAGCCTTTAGAGCAATACTTTCTTCAGTTGAGAATTCGACAAGATAGTCAACCGGGTCGGCAACGTAATCTACTATTTGTCCGCTAAAGTCTCTGACGGTAGATGGCCCTAGAACAGGTAACACAAGATAGGTAGACTCTTCATAACCCCAATAACCAAGTGTTTGTCCAAAATCTTCATCGCTGGCTTCCAGGCCAAATGAGGTCGCAACATCAAACAAGCCGCCTATGCCAAAAACAGTGTTGTAGATAACTCGGTTAAGAGAAACAACCGCGTTGTGAAACTTAGCCTGCAGCAAAGAGTTAACAAAGGTTTCGACATCATTGAGGTTGCCAAAAAAGTTGGTAACACCTTTATCGACAAAACCGGGCGTTACAAATCTGTAAAGCTTTGCCAAGGGAGTGGCGAGATACTCATCCAAATTATCATTCAATACGAACATGCTTCGATTAAATGACTCATAAGGATCTATTTCTGCGTATCTAGGGTCATAATAAGGCTCTTCTGCTTCATCATTAGCGAATGCATTAAGCGTAAAGGTACTTAGAAATAATAAAATTAGAGCGTGGTAACAAAAGCGCATACTTAATCTCTTATTATAGTTCTGCTTACTTTTTAGTTGTTATAGTTTCTTTAGGATTATATTACCAACAGAATAGCCTGCACCGAAAGAGCAAAGTACACCATAATCACCGGTTTCGAGTTCTGATCGATGCTTATGAAATGCAATCACAGAACCGGCCGAGCTAGTATTCGCATATTCATCCAGTATAACAGGTGCCTCAGAAACCTCTGCTGCACGACCTAATACACGCTTGGCGATAAGCTGATTCATGCTTAAGTTAGCTTGATGGAGCCACATCTGTTTTAGGTGTTCAGCGCTAAGCTCGTTTTCCGCCAAGTGCTCATTGATCATTTTAGCAACGAGTGGAGATACCTCTTTGAATACTTTTCGCCCTTGCTGAACAAATAGCTTATCACTAAAGCCTTCACTGCCGGGAGCACAACGATTCAGGAATCCAAAATTATTACGAATATTATTGGAGAAGGTTGTCTTTAATTTTGCGCTGACAACTTCGAACGAGTCATCACAAGATACTGTGTCAGCTCTCTCTATCACGATTGCGGTACAGACATCACCAAAGATAAAGTGACTATCTCTATCACGAAAATTTAAATGCGCTGTGCAGATTTCCGGGTTTATTAACAATACAGCCCTGGCAGAACCGCACTGAACAGCATTGAGCGCAGCCTGAAGGCCAAATGTGGCCGATGAGCACGCCACATTCATATCATATGCGAAGCCTTCTACACCAAGTTGGCTTTGAACCTCAATTGAGACAGCTGGATAAGCGCGCTGTAGATTCGAGCAAGCGACGATGACGGCATCGATATCAGCGACGGTTTTGTTTGCATTTTTGAGCGCATCTTTGGCTGCTTTAACGGCCATTTCGCATAAGATACTAGGCTCGTCATTGGAGCGCTCAGGTAGCAATGGGTGCATTATTTCAGGGTCAAGAATGCCAGCCTTATTCATTACGTATCGGCTTTTAATTCCAGAAGCTTTTTCGATAAAAGCGGAAGAAGATTCTTGTAGCGCTTCGAGTTCGCCTGCGGCTATTTTGTCAGCATTTTCACGATTAAAGCTTTGCACATAGGCGTTAAAACTCGCAACAAGCTCATCATTTGAAATAGATTCACTTGGTGTAAACAGCCCAGTACCAGAAATAGCAGCCTTTATCATGGTCACCTCTTTGCTAACGGCAAGCATGACAAGCGTACCGCGTTTAGATTCAAAACCTGCACTAAGTACAAGCCGATAAGTAAGAAAATAGCTGCACAGATTACGTTTTACGAGCTTTAATGACAACCAATATTTGAGCCAACCTTGGTGAGTATTCGGCTACCGCCTAACGCTCTCCCAGAGTTTGTTTAACCTTTTCTCTGAGACAGTCTCACTCGTACCCAATTGCTGTGAATACCAAGACACTCGTTGCTCCTCCAGTAACCAGCGAAATCGCTCCAGGTTTTCGCACTTTAAACCTTGAGCATCCAGCTGTTTTTTTCGAAGTTCGTATTGCTCCCACCATTCGGATAGTAAGGGTACATAGCGCCTTTCATTGGCCATATCTCTTGCCATTTTGTCATAGCGTAGAGAGCAAGCTTGCAAATATCTAGGAAAGCTCTTTAGCGAGGTATAGGGCGTGGATTGCAAAAAGCCATCGTAGACTAAGCAGGTAATCTGGTGTTTAAGGTCAGCCATAGGCATAGCTACTGCCAAGTTCATTTTACCTTTTAGGCGCTTCATTATCTGGTGGTAATGATTAAGTATGTCGAAAACAAGAGCGCTGAACTCTTCGCAGATCTTAAGGAAATCACCCTTACCGCCCTGTAGACAAGCACTAAACTGCTCTGCATTGCGTGGAAGCTCTCCATTAAGGAAGTGCAAACATATTGCCGCAATCAGAAAGTCATCATAAAGTGCGCTGGCTTGCCCGACAGGTGCATAAAGCAAGCCTAGCTTTTGGTAGTTTTTAATCGCTTTTTTGAATTGCGAGCGAATACCTTGGAGCTCAAAGCTTAGTAATCGCGCAATTCCAATTCGCGTAATCGCCTCGGCACCTAGCTTATCATTACAATGAATGAGCCTGATGTGTGCTCCACAATCTTGAAGCGCCGGGTATTGCATCATTTCAATACCCGCTTGTTTTATTATCTGGGATTGTTTGAGCTCGCCAAAGTCCCAGGCAGTAATATCAACTTGTTTTTCAGGTCGGTTCTCTTCCAGTTTTGCGGCGTTTTTTGCCAAATGCTCAACTTTTTGCGAAAGCTTAACGAGGTCCCTACCCTGGTTAATCAGCCGGCCTCGCTCATCCAGCACTTTAATGTTAAAGCGCAGGTGACTGTCTAGTGACTCAAGATTCCAGGCCTCAATAGGAATAGATATGCTGCCTATAATTTTTAGCTCATCACTAAGAATCTCAAGCAAAGGGCGTGAACTAGCTTCAACCTTTGGCAGTATCTTGTCTACAACATCCGGCACAGGAACAAAGTGCTTTCGCAAAGTTCTGGGAAGCGTTTTGATCAGGTGGATGCATTTTTCACGAAGCAAGCCAGGAACTATCTTCTCGAGTTTATCTACAGTTAGCTGTTTTATTGCATTAATTGGCACCGAGATATTTACACCATCATCTTCAGCGCCGGGTTTGAACTGGTAACTCAGAGGAAAGCGTATGCCATTATTTTCAATATGTTCAGGATATAGGCCCGGATCGAATGAATCCGCATTTTCGCTGCGCAGCTGACCTTTTGTAAACCGTATTAGCTTTGAGTCAGCTTCGCTTGCTTTTTTTGCCCACTTTTCAAATGCAGCACCACTCACAATGTGTTCAGGTAAAGCCTTATCGTAAAGTCCGTATATCACCTCATCATCGACCAGGACATCTTTACGACGCGTGCGGTCTTCAATCGATTCCACTTCATCAATAAGCTTTAAGTTATGAGCGATAGCCTTATTTTTGGTGCGAAACTCTCTCTCTATGAGTCCGGTGCGAATAAATATTTCACGGCAAACTCCTGGGTCAATCTGGCTGTAGTTAACTGGGCGCTGAGAGACAATTTCAAGTCCGTATAAGGTCACCTTTTCTTTGGCAATTATTTGTGCCCTTTTGGCTTCCCAATGAGGTTCGGCATAAGAACGTTTTACCAAATGCTTTGCAAGCGGTTCTATCCATGCAGGATCGAGCCTTGCGTTATATCTGGAATAGACTTGTTGAGTTTCCACGATTTCAGCGGCAAATAACCATTTAGGGCGCTTTTTGTTTACGCCAGACCCGGGAAATAAGTGGAAACGTCGATTTCGACACCCTTGATACTCGCGTTTTTCTTCATGTTTACCGATATTGCCAAGCAAGCCGCTCAATAAAGCCTTATGAATAGAGTCATAAGAAGCCTCGCTATCATTTTCCTTGATGCCGATGCTTTTTAAAACGAGTAATAGTTGTCTATGTATCTCGCGCCACTCCCTCATACGCACAGCGGATAGGAAGTTTTTCTGGCAAAAGCGCTTTAATTGATTATTGCTTAGCTCCTGGCGTTTATCTTCAAAGAATTCCCACAACCGCAAAAAAGAAAGGAAATCTGATTCAGGGTCTTTATATTCCGCATGAGCCTGGTCAGCTGCTTGCTGCTTATCTGCAGGGCGCTCACGAGGATCTTGTATGCTTAAGCCGCTAACAATAATCAGCACTTCTTTTACTGCGTTTAAGTCCTGAGCGCTAAGCAGCATGCGTCCTAAACGAGGGTCTGTGGGAAGCGTCGCAAGTTTCTTGCCCAACGCTGTTAAGCGGTTGTTTTCATCGACGGCCTGCAACTCAAATAGTAGTTTATAGCCATCATTTAAAAGACGAGAGTCAGGTGGATCAATAAACTGAAAGTCTTTCACTGCCCCGAGTCCGGAGTCGATCATTTTAAGAATAACAGCCGCTAGATTGGTGCGCTGTATTTCCGGATCGGTAAACTCAGGTCGTGAAATAAAGTCGTCTTCACTGTAAAGTCGATAACAAATACCTTCAGCAATCCGCCCACAACGACCCTTTCGTTGATTTGCACTCGCTTGGGAGATTGACTCGATAGGCAAACGCTGTAATTTTGAGCGATACGAATAGCGGGAAATCCGCACGGTACCGGGGTCAATTACATAGCGGATACCAGGCACTGTAATTGAGGTCTCAGCGACATTAGTAGAAAGGATGATTCGTCTGCCAGAGTGAGGTTGAAACACCCTGCTCTGGTCTTTGGTACTTAACCTGGCATATAAGGGCAGTATCTCGGTGTCACGCCATTCATAATCATTAAGGGTCTTGGCGATCTCTCTGATCTCTCGCTCGCCAGGTAAGAAAACCAAAACATCGCCAACTTGCCAAGAGCGTTGGCGTTCTTCGTCTTGAATCTCCTCGACCACTGTAGCTATCTGCTCACCAAGAGATAACTCTTGTACATCTGCACCAATAGATGGGCGGTAATTCACGTCAACCGGATAACTTCGCCCTGAAACAGAAAATATTGGCGCGCCAGTAAAGAACTCCGAGAACCGGTCTACGTCGATCGTGGCAGAGGTAATAATGAGTTTTAATTCAGGTCTTTTCAGCAGAACGCGTTTTAAGTAACCGAGTAAGAAATCAATATTTAAACTACGCTCATGCGCCTCATCAATAATAATAACTTCATAACGATTTAAGTAACGGTCAAACTTGATTTCATTTAAGAGAATACCATCCGTCATGACCTTTATTAGCGTACTATCACTAACTTGATCGGTAAAACGAACTTGATAGCCAACCAGATCACCAAGCGGGGAATTTAGCTCTTCCGCTAATCTCGTCGAAACGGTGCGTGCAGCGAGACGCCTTGGCTGAGTGTGGCCGATAAGGCCCTTCCTTCCAAGCCCCGCTTGAAGACAGGCTTTTGGCAGCTGAGTCGTTTTACCTGATCCGGTTTCACCAGCAACAATTACAACCTGGTTATCCTTTATTGCCTTGCTAATGTCGTCAACTTTTTGGGAGACAGGTAGCTGAGGCGGGTATTTGATTGAAACCGGACGGTTTATTTTTTTACTTAGACGATCTTTAGATTCCTCAATTTCTTGAGTTAGCTTTTCAAGCTTTTCCTCTAGGGCGTTATCATCACCGTGTGATGAGAGTTGCTTGAGTCGTTTTTTAAAGTGACTTTGATCTTTGTAAGAACAGCTGGATATGGCCTGCTGAAGCTTTCTGACATCTAAGGGCATTAGATAAAACCTGGTTCAAAATAACAAAAAATAATAAAGCTAAGTTTTTGATTCGTACGGATTCTAGCCTATTCTAAATAGACGAACCTTAAAACTATTCTGTCAAAATTAGTTGTAAAGAAAATTAATTCAAAACTATAGAAGCTAAGAAGTTATGCGCGTACTTGAAAACATTACCTATGACGAATTAAGAGTCAGCGATTATGCCACATTTACTAAAACATTAAGTGATGAGAATTTGGTTTTATTTGCTGCGACTAATGGCGAAATGCCGCTGAGTGCTTTATCTGTCGATGCTGCGAAAAAGAATGTATATGACGATACAGTCGGCTATGGCATGTGGGCTAGCTCACTTATCTCAACCGCTTTCGACAAAGTCATTCCTGGGCCTGGAAGTATCTACCTGGACCAAAACCTAAGCTTTAAGCGAAAAGTAGAGCTGGGAGACACGCTGACGGTAAAGCTCACTGTACTCCAAAAGCTCGAAAACCATAGAGTGTTGTTTCAGTGTGACGTTAGTAATCAAGATGGTGAAGTCGTGGTAAATGGTGAGTCGACTGTAATCGCCCCAATTGATAAGATATCTGTAGACCAACAATCACTCCCACGAGTACACATCAAGAACTAGGCTTTATTAAATTATAATGGATAAGATTTTTTTAGCGCTCGATTCAATACTAACCCGTTACGAAAATCTTTTTCATAATGCTAATGAACTCGGCTTACCCTCTTTTCAATGCGACCCGATCTGGCCCTCGCCTTGCGCAGTTAGTATCGTCAAAGACTGTCATTACTGGCGCCATAAGGAAAAGAGATCAGGGAATATCTTTGCAAGCCTTGAAGATGCGCTCGAGACCAAATTCCATCCCGATTTCCACGCCTTCTTCGAAAGCTACTGGGCGAACGGAATGCGTGTAGAGCACCCTTTAGTTGATTTTGCGTTAATACAAACGTGGAACGAAGAAGATCAGGAGCGTCTAAAAGAAAATATACTCGGACACTGTTTCGCGAAGCTTAAGAACAAACAGAGCTTAACGCTATTTATCGGCTGCACCGACAGCAATGAAGTTGTAAGTATTGAAAATCATAGCGGGAAAGTCATTTTAGAGCGCCCAGGTCGAAAAGATTATAAAGAGTTGGCTGACAACCTTGAAAGTTTCTTGCTAGCCCTCAACCCTACAGCACTCGAGTACAACTAAGGCGCCTTCATGTTAAGCCATGCTTCTTAGTAGCGCGGGAGCTTAACATTTTCAAACATTTCTTGAACGTCCTGACGATGCATATGGCGGTAGCATGCTTCCTCGACAACCTTCTGAGTAAGATGAGGTGCAAACTGTTGTAGGAACTCATACATAAAGCCGCGCATAAAGGTCCCCTTCCTGAATCCGATATTGGTAACACTTGCCTCAAACAGTCGGTCGGTATCAATCGCAGTCAAGCCGACATCTTTTTGAGTGTCGTAAGCCATGGATGCTACGATCCCGATACCCAAACCGAGTTTCACATAAGTTTTTATGACATCGGCATCGGACGCAGTAAAGACAATATTTGGAGATAATCCAGCCTCTGAAAAGGCAGCATCAAGCTTGGACCTCCCGGTAAACCCTTTCACATAGGTGACAATCGGGAATTCAGCTAGCTTGGCTAATGTTATATCACTATCTGAAGCAAGCGGGTGATTGTTAGGCACGATAACGATTCTATTCCAAGAATAGCAAGGCATCATGATTAAGTCTGGATGATGCTCGAGCGCCTCAGTCGCAATTGCGAAATCCACGGTGCCATCTGAGGCAAGTTCGGAAATTTGAGCAGGTGTTCCCTGGTGCATATGCAATGAAACATCGGGAAAGCTATTCATAAATCGACTAATTACCGTCGGCAGGACATAGCGCGCCTGTGTATGTGTAGTAGCAATCGACAAGTCACCTTTGTGCTCATTATTAAACTCCTGAGCAATTTTTTTAATACTTTCGACTTCTCCAAGCACATCGCCAACAACTTTCAGTATCGCTTCGCCTGCGGGTGTTATCCGTGTTAGGTGCTTACCACTACGAGAGAAAATCTCTACCCCCAGCTCGTCTTCTAGCAAACGAATCTGCTTACTTATACCGGGCTGAGAGGTGTATAAGCTTTGTGCAGTTGCAGAAACATTTAAGTCGTGATGAGCGACTTCCCATATATAACGGAGTTGTTGTAATTTCATTATTATCTCCAGACAGGATCGGGTTACACCAAAATGATATAAAGCTATAGCTAAATATTCTTATTGGAAATAAAAAAACTTAGCTATAGTATGAGAAATAGCATCAAATTGGTGCGCACAGCTTTGTTTAATGTGCTGTCTAAGTTCAATTTGGCTCGAAGTGTTATCAACAGCAAGGCCTCAAAAACGGCCATTTGATTAACTAAGCCTTGTATTTCCCTATCTATATTAGACCATAATCATGGAATTTCTTGCTTTAGGTGATTTTATTACGTACGTGCTTGCCGGAGCCGGTGTTGGTTTTGCGGTTGGGGTGACGGGTGTCGGTGGCGGGTCCTTAATGACGCCGCTTCTTATACTCTTCGGTTTCCCGACTCATATCGCCATTGGAACGGATCTAATTTATGCCGCCGCAACAAAGGCGAGCGGTGTAATTTCGCATGCGAAACAGTCTACTGTTAACTGGCAGATAGTATTTAGATTAGGCTTAGGCAGTATCCCGGCTTCACTTGTTACAGTCTACATGCTGAAGAACCACTTTGGTGATCCGTCCAGCTATCAACACATCTTATTAACTGTGCTTGGCTGTATGTTAATAATGACCGCCCTGGTAATTCTTATAAAACCTCGCCTTACCCGTTCATTTAATCTAAGCAGTAATGAGCGTCATAAGCTTAAAAAATACCAAGGCTTATTAACTGTATTTGCAGGGTTTATTCTCGGTATTTGTGTAACCCTAACGTCTGTTGGGGCTGGCGCATTTGGTGCAGCAGTTTTGATGATGCTTTATCCACGCTTAAACCCCGTTACTATCATCGGAACTGATATTGCCCACGCGGTACCGCTTACGCTCATAGCCGGGTTGGGACATATGCAGCTTGGTAATGTGGATTTCGTTCTTTTAATCTCCCTGCTAGTTGGGTCTATTCCTGCCATTCACTTTGGTTCAAAATTGAGCAAAAAACTACCAAGTGAAATATTGCAGCCAATATTAGCCAGCATCCTATTGATTATTGGGGTAAAATACGCGATCTTTTAGCCAATAACGCACAACACAAATACAGTTGAAGCTATGTCGCCAACATTTAATCTACTTAAAACAAAGTTCTTATCACCGCCATATAACCCAAGCAGTATTTTAAGAAAGCACCTACTAGAGCGGCTTGAGCTTCGGAGTGGCAGAAAGCTGGTGTTGGTTTCTGCACCTGCAGGCTATGGTAAGACAACCCTTGTTTCGCAGTGGCTACATCACAGTAAATCAAAACACTGCTGGCTATCACTTGATCAGAACGACAATCAGGCACTGAGATTTTGGCGTTATTTTCTTGGAGCGCTTCAAAGCTCTATTTCTGAATTCGGAGAAGAAGCACAGACACTGCTTCGGGACGATTCAGCTCACATTGAGGGCGCTGTCACTTCGATAATTAATGAGTTGAATGAATGGGCTAGCCATAATGAGCACCTTGATATTGTCTTAGATGACTTTCATAACATTGATAGTAAGGAATGCCTGAACCAGTTCGCCTACTTTGTCGATTTTCTGCCACCTTCTGTTCAAATTATCATCACATGCAGGTTCGAACCTTCGCTTCCGATCTCTCGTTGGAGTGTAAAAAACTGGGTAGACCAAATACAATCATCAGACTTGGCCTTCTCTATTGAAGAATCTAAAGCTTTTCTTCTTGATTATATGAATCTATCGTTAAGTGATGCGCAAGTAGACTCCTTGTTTGCATCCAGTGAGGGCTGGATAGCCGCATTACAACTTGCAGCGCTATCCGCCGTCTCCACTCCCAAGGCTGACCAGTCGCTCATATCTGTAGATAGGCTTCTTTCAGATGATAGGCATCTGAGCGAATATATTGTGAGTGAAATTCTCTCTCAACAGCCGCAAAATGTTTCAGACTTCTTATTGAGGTCTTCATGTTTACTCCGCTTAAACGCGCAGCTTTGCGACTCGATGCTTAATATCCAGGGTTCTGCGAAGATACTTGACCACCTTTATAGAGCAAACCTCTTCATTACCCCCTTAGATAATGAACATAGCTGGTACCGTTATCATGAGATGTTTAGAGAGTCGCTCCTTCGAAAAATTAAAGTAGAGCAACCAACACTTCTAGAAACATTGCAGAAAAGCGCTATTGAGTGGCTTGTCACGCATGAACAAGCCCATGAAGCGATAGAGCAAGTTGTTCAACTTCAAGATTGGGATCTTTTAATACAATTGCTTGAAAAAAATGGTAACAACCTAATACATGAAGGGCATCACTTACTCGTTTTAGAGTGGCTTCGAAAAGTACCCGAAAAGCTATTTAGCCAGTCTCCCCGCGCGATTATGCTTAAGATCTGGGCATTGTTCTTCAGTAACAAAATTGAAGTGATTGCCCCTTTGCTAGAAGAGCTGGAACTCCTTATTGATAAGCAACGCTTGCTTTGCATTGAAACTAGCGCAAGTGAATTAATTGACTTACATAGTGAGATCTCGCTTATTCGGGCCTATCTGGCTCGCAGCCAGTCAGACCTAAAGAGCGCAGGACAATTAACTAAAGATGTTCTGAAAGAGCTCGATACAACCAAGATGCCCCTTAAATCCGTCACCTATTACGGAATTGGTCTTGATAGCTTCGCTGTCGGTGACCTGGAGTCTGCGGAAGCTGCTTTGAGCGAAGCAATTGAGCATGGCAAGCGAGAGAAGAAATATACCACGGTGCTATCAAGCAGCGGCCTGCTTGGATGGATCTATTTTTACCAAGGTAATCTTGAAAAAGCGTTAGAAACCGGGATTATTAACCAACAATGGATCGATAGCTATCACGACAACTCTCAACCTAGAATAATTTCTTGTTGGCAAAATAGTGCCTTGGCATTGATATATACAGAGAAAGCCGAATTTACTATCGCTCAGTCGTACATCAACCCCTTGCTACGACATTTGGAAATTGGGACAGAGCCAGGCCAGCACATAATCATTCAGTACACCCAAGCAATGCTTTATTTTGCACAGGGCAAATATGTCGATGCTATCGAATGCTTGGATGATGCATGGCATACCTATCAGCACAAACGAGACTCCATCGTTTTCACTCCACCAAGTATCATCGCACTAAAGGCTCGCTGCCTTTTATCAATGGGGATGATAGAGAAAGCTCAATTTGTGATAAATGAACTAAACGAAGAAAGCATTAATGCTGTCCCCTTAAACTATGAGGATATTAACCTAACAAAAGCACGGATTTTTGCGGCGCAAAGTAATTATAAACTTGCATTGGAAGTAATTAACCGTCTTGCTGAACAGACTCGTTCTAAGCACCATGTATACAACCTGATTCAAGTATTGAACCTTTCTGCCTCAATCTACCATAGCCTCCACAACTCAAAAGAAGCCGAAGAAGCAATTAAAGAATCATTACATCTCGCATCACAGGACGGCTTCATCTCTGTTTACACCAATGAGGCTGTTGAGCTTCTTCCGGTTCTAGCACTGGGTGCTGATCCCAGCATACCTGACAGCTATTTGCAGAAATTGAGCGCAACATTAGGATTAAGCAATGAGACCAAGCCTGTTCAACAAGATGAACTGCCTGGCGCAGCAGCATTGGAGAGCAATAAGCAATTGCTAGAACCTCTTAGCTCGCGCGAACTTGAAGTGCTCGGCCTGATTGATCAGGGCTTAGCAAACAAAGAGATCGCTCAGAAGCTAAGCCTCGCACCGGCCACCGTCAAAGCACATATTCGCAACCTATATGGAAAGATAGAAGCAAAGAGTCGTACAGAGGCTTTATCAAAAGCACGAAGCATTGGTCTGATCTAATATACGAGATCATAAAGTGTGATGCGCATCACACTTTATATCACTTAAGCCTAGGCGTAAGCCTTATGGACGATCTAATTAAGCCTGACTAAGCCCTATTATAAACTCATCGAAACAAGCAGTACTAAGTAAAAACTTCAGGCCTTTTACTTAGCGATGTTTGCGTCTTTCAGGTATTAGTTTTCCGATCAGGGCTTCCCTACAAGGCCCGACTTGTGAACGCGGCGAGATGATAGTTCGGCATCATCCGCCGCTTTTTTTTGCCTAAATTTTATAGATTCAGCAGGTTTGCTTAGCCAAACTGTCGACGGTATGGCGGCAATGAATTGATCAAGAGATTACCGTAACGACGGGTGAGCAGCCGATTATCAAGAATCGTCACCTGGCCGGTGTCTTTCTCCGTCCGAATCAAACGACCACAAGCTTGAATCAACTTAAGGCTGGCATCTGGCACGGTCACTTCCATAAACGGGTTTCGACCTTGCGCCTCGAGCCACTCACTAATGCTTTGCTCTAAAGGGTCGTTAGGCACAGAAAACGGTATTTTGGCAATAACAACATGCGTAAGGTAATTGCCTGGCAAATCAATCCCTTCAGCGAGGGAAGCCAAGCCAAACAAAATACTTCGCTTTGAAGAATCTATAAGCGCTTTATGTTTGTTTACCAGCTCCTGCTTTGAGTATTCGTCTTGGGTCATAATATCTTTGCGTAAGACCGGGTCTATTTGATAAAGCACGTCATTCATTTGCTTTCTAGAGCTGAATAAAACTAATACAGCTTGATCATCACCAATCCAGTTTGCCAGATTTGAGGATATTTCCTGAGTGTGCTGTTCAGGGTCTGAAGCTGACGATGTCATTGGAGGAATTACCAGCTTGGCAACTTGATTAAAGTCAAACGGGCTTTGCACTCGATGATAAACACTATCAGCGGGTAAACCTGCTTTGTGAGCAAGTCGGTCAAACTTGCCAAGCGCTGTTAATGTTGCGGAGGTTAATATTGCTGCGTAAGACTTTTTCCACAACGCTTCGTGAAGCAAGCCACCCGCGCTTAATGGGCTACCATGCAAGCTAATATCGGCAGCGTTTTCATATTCACGCAGCATTAACCAACGCGCATTCGGCGGCGCACCTTCTTTTTCAACTTTTCCGTAGAACATCCAAAGCGCGTGCAAACCTTCGGCTCTGTCACACAATGCACCAATAACAGGAAACCATTGCTCCCCTTCTTCTCGAGATAAACCGCAATCTGATTTTTCATCAACAACTTTGTTCATTTCGTTTCGAATATCGTCAAGCAAACGACATAAACTCGCAAACAAAACTTTTAGTTCTTGCGCTGCATCTAAAAGCGCTTCGGGTATAACTCCCTGTGGGAAGCGAAATCGTTTGACACTATTATTGTCTTCTTCATCCCATTGAATTTCCTGAGCAAGGTAATCATAAGTACGTGTAATCCAGTCATGTAGCTGAGTAGATACCAAGGAAATATCCTCAATATTTTTGTGAAGAAAATTACCCTGCGATAAATAAGGTGAAAGCTCCACCATTGCTTTGCTAAGCACCTTGAGCCAGTTATCGGTACTTTTAAGACCGCCTTGAACCGTAAAATGATTGAGTGCCTTATCTGCCAAATGGTGCCCTTCATCCAGTACCAAAATAGACTGCTCGGGTGCTGGCAATATAACGCCACCACCCAAAGCCAGATCTGATAACAAAAGATCATGATTAACCACGACAATGTCAGCATTGTCCCAGGTCTTTCTGCTTTCATAATAAGGGCAAGAATTAAAATAGCTGCAACGGCGCTTGCTGCACTGCTGATTATCAGTCGATAGACTGCGCCAAACTTCAGGTTCGATCACGCTTTCCCAGGTATCTTTGTCGCCATCCCAAGCTCCTGAAGCGTATTTAGATAGATACACCTCTAGCTCAGATTTATCGGTAGAAACGCTATCTTCCTGGGTTAGAAATAGCGGTAACGCAGTAGTATCGCTATTGACATTATCAAGCTGTTGATCCAGCTTGCTCAGACAAAGGTAACGACCCCGACCTTTTGCCAGGGCATAGTTGAAATCAAGGCCGGAGTATTTCGCTAGCTCAGGTAGGTCCTTGCTCATGACCTGATCTTGCAAAGCGGTTGTAGCGGTAGAAACGATAACTTTTCTACCTTGCGCTAAAGCAAGAGGGAGCACTGAAATGCTGTAAGCAAGCGTTTTTCCAGTGCCGGTGCCTGCCTCGACAACACATACTGCTGGGTCGGACTTTCGTGCACCCTGATCATCTTCTTTAATGCTGCCTAAATATTTTGCTATCTCGGCAATCATTACTCTTTGCCCATATCGCGGGCGGAATCCTTCCCTAGAAGTAAACTTGCGATAAGTGGACTGTATGAGTTGTTTTTGACTGTCTGTAAGCATTGGTTAAATAAATAACTATTTTTTAGGCGATTAATAAGGAGAGAATAAAAATATTTCGTTTTACAAAGGCGCGTCCAGCCGCTTGCGCAATTCCTTACGGTAGTTTCTAGGCGAAACCTTCATAAGTTTCTTAAAGACGCGCGAAAAATAAAGCGCATCATCATACCCGAGTTGGTAAGCAATATCAGAAATACTTATGTTTGTTTGCTCAAGTAAAGAACATGCCTGCTCGATCTTCATGTTCGAAAAGTGTTTTAGCGGTGAAATACCAGTCAACTCATGATAG
>NZ_LWGG01001186.1:0-1310 GCF_001635365.1 Oleiphilus sp. HI0128
TCAGAGGAATACTAAATGACTAACGTAGCCGACTATTTATTACTTACCGCAGCGTTTTCCTTACTGCTGTCTCTTGCCTTGGCTTGGTTAGCCTCCTTTATCCTTTACGCTGATATAAAAGCACTTAAGCGTCTATTTCCTGCTAGCCACCAGCTTATCCGAGCGCATATTGATTACATCTTGATGTGCCTATTGCTGGTAGCCTGCTATTATTTGAANGAAAAGCTTAGCCTAGAACTACCCGGCTGGGTCATTTACACCACGTGCTTTGGAGCACTGTACAACCCTTTCGGCTTCATTGTGCTAGCTATAAAACCTCACATGGCTAAGCCTAAGTCGACTAGCGATAAAGCCCGCATTCTTCTAGGCTTCTTACCCGCGACAATTGGCTACGGTTACATTATGTGGCTTACCTTGATCACATTATTGTAAGCCCAGTAATCAAACCGCTTCTTCGAGATGGTAAGTCTGTGGTTATTAGCTATGCTAAGGGGTAGAAACAAGCTTATTCAGCTCCATTACAATACAAAGACCACAAATGAAAGCATTCTCAGCACACAACTGCCTGGTTATCTTACCGGCAACTCTTCTCTTTCCTTTAAGTTATTGGTTTGTAGGCGCTAGCACCGAAAACAGCTTACTAGCGTATATCTTGACTACCCTGATATGCTGCACATTGTCTTTGGTTTGGTATCAAAAAATAGTTATTTCACCCATAAACGCAGGAATCTCTGCATTAAAAGCGAACCTCGAAGAGAAGTTTTCTTACTCGACGCAATTAAATACCCAAAACATGTCTGGCGCGCCCAAAGAGTTATTTGAAATTTTGAATCAGCGCCTGAGCAATGCTGAGCAGGCTATACAGGGGATTCACCTTAGAGCCTCCCGCTTGCTCCCTATGAGCGCAGAATTAACCGAAACCTACAGTGCCATGAGCCAGAATACGATGATGCAATCTCATCACGGCGGCGTGTTGAGTGGAGCAATAAATAATATGGTCATGGCGACCGAAAACATCGAACATGACATTGGAGATATCAATAATCATATTCTCGAAATGAATAGCGAGCTCAATAGCTTTGGCGAGCACCTACATGCAACAACTTCCTCAATTGATACCATTGAAAAGCGCATATCTGAGTCGAATGAAGTATTAGATAAATTGCGTAACGATAGCGACCAGATCAACCAGATTATCACCGAGATCACCAGCATCGCAGAGCAAACTAACCTACTGGCACTCAACGCAGCAATCGAAGCAGCCCGTGCAGGCGAACAAGGTCGGGGTTTTGCCGTCGTTGCCGACGAAG
>NZ_LWGG01001187.1:0-1321 GCF_001635365.1 Oleiphilus sp. HI0128
ATTTGCTTTTGAGAGGGAGACAAAAAGCACCCAACCTTTATCAGATTCTATTTGTCTCCAGTTCCTTATATGTATTGGATTAAGGGCATTGATGCTCGATGATACGATCCGCATGGCGTTCAAACATCATCCTGTAACGAGTGGTATACCAGTCGGCAGCATCTTCCTTGTGGCCCCCCAAACAATCGCAATGATTGTCTGCCTCAAGCGCATTTAAGCAGGCTGCTGCACTTTGAATAGCCGCACTAACATCCTGAATATCATGTCCTTGGTCTTCGTTCATCGAATGTGCAACACTCAGAAAATCCCCTACTAACTTGCAAGTCAATTTATCGTTTTCACTTTGTATCATCCGCTTTCTCCTTATATTTGTTTTAGTCTAAACGACTCAAAATTTTGCTGACTGCTGATTGCGCTTCATAAATCCCATGCCCTCTTTTATTCGAACCCACAAAAGCCCTAGCCTCAGATTCTGTAAAAATCTCGTAACTATAAAGATCGTCAAACAACGCCTCTTTGGCTGAATCTAGTTCCGATGGTGCTTCATCAACCTTGTAATAGGTTGGTTCTCGATTTAATCCAGTGATTACTTCGATCGCACCTCCTTTCTCTTCTAAAATATCGAGAAGCTCTTCAGGGATATCTTCTCGATCACCGTATGAATAAACAGCTTCTTCCATCGTCCATTTAAAGTACGTAAGCTCCAACTCGTGTGCTAATTGAATCAACCTTGATTCAGTCGCCATCCACGCACTAGGTCTTGATCGGTGTGGTATCTCTACAACTATTAAGTCTTGCTCCATATTTAGTCCTCCAAACCAATCTCAGCGCGTAGTCGGTTTACAAGAACACTAGCGAGGGCTTTAAGCTTATAAGCGTCCTCCAAGATAATTGGAGATGATTCAATTTCTTCAAATCTTGTAATCAACATTTTCAGGAAAATGGCTTCTTGCTCGCTATCTATGGGATTAAGGGAAATTACGGTATGTATATTGGCAACTTCTCGTTTCACGACTAGCATGGCAATCGCATTAAAAGTATCTTCATCACCAGAATATTCGAAGTGTTCCCTCATTTTCACCAGCAATCTGGATGTCGGTTCGCTATTGAGTTTGACGACTTCGGCATTGAACATTTCTTCCCCCTCTTCAGATAAAAGAAGAGGATTTAATGTTCTGGAGAAGTGCTTTATTGTTTTGTCATAGACATTCACAAGTTGCCTATGTGCTCTAGCTTTGTCAGTCTTTTGTACAGTTTCTAGGAACTTGCTTGAAGCAGCCGCAGTGGATGCGATAAGAATATCTACTACACGAGGTAGATC